>CAZWOQ010000025.1:0-8626 GCA_964635585.1 uncultured Pseudomonadales bacterium
TTATGAGAAGAAAAGTTCATTCCCGCCGATCACTGAGTCCCGAAGAAAAGAAGCTCCAACGGATCAAACATATTCGTCTTTTAGCACTTGCTTTCTTGGGGATGGTACTCCTAGGAATTGTTTTATTTATTGTTATGTTTATTTATTATTCCAAGGATTTGCCTCAACCGGGAAAAGTGCTTCGCCAAGAGGGTTTTAGCAGTAAGATTTATGACCGAGATGGAAGCCTACTTTATGATCTCTATGATGAAGAAAAACGGGTCCCAATTGAAATTGACCAAGTGCCACAATCTTTAAAAGATGCGACGGTGGCAATTGAGGACAAAGATTTTTATAAGCACAAAGGTTTCGACTTTTTGACCATTCTCCGCATTCCTTATAACTTCATTTTTCGAGGTGGTCGAGTGGTTGGTGGATCTACACTGACTCAACAGCTGGTGAAGAATGCTTTATTAAGTAACGAAAGAACTCTACCCCGAAAATTCAAGGAATTAGTTTTGGCAATTCAGATTGAAAGAAAATTTAGCAAAGACGAAATTCTAGAAATGTACTTAAATGAGTCTCCCTATGTTGGTAATTCCTATGGTGTGGCGGCGGCTGTGGAGACCTATTTTAATAAACCAGTCCAAGATCTCAGCGTTTTAGAGTCGGCGTTTTTGGCGGGTCTGCCTCAGTCTCCATCTCTCTACTCTCCTTATTCTGGTCGACTTAATGATGAGGGTCAGCCCTATTGGAAGCTCCGTACCACCGCGGTATTAAATGCGATGAGAGATAACGGTTATATCACTGACTTAGCCTACCAAGATGCACTCAGTCAGATGGATTCTCTTACTTTTCAAAGCGGAACGGATGCCGCTACGATTAAGGCCCCTCATTTTGTTTTTTATGTTCGCCAACAGCTTGTTGATATGTTTGGTGAAGAATTGCTCAAGACTGGCGGTCTAAAAGTCACCACGAGTCTTGATTGGGAATTGCAAGAGAAAGCGCAAGAGGCGGTCACCGAAGAAGTTGATGCGGTAGAAAAATACAAGATCAGTAATGGTGCCGCTATGGCAATGGATCCCCAAACGGGAGAAATTTTGGCCATGGTGGGAAGTAAAGACTACTTTAACAGTGATATCGGAGGTCAATACAACGTGGCAGTGGACGCTTTACGTCAGCCAGGTTCTTCCATCAAACCTATTACCTATTTGGCAATGATTCAGCGTGGTTACAATCCCTCTTCTCTCTTGATGGATGTCGAAACCACTTTTGTTGAAAATGACAAAATGGAGCCCTACACGCCGAAAAACTATGATGGAAAGTTCCACGGTCCAGTGACCTTACGTCAAAGTCTGGGAAGCTCACTGAATATCCCGGCCGTAAAATCTTTGGCGATAGTTGGTTTGAAAAACTGGCTTACTTTGGCCTATACCATGGGTTTGAGTACTCTAGAACCTACGGATACGAACTTGAAAACCTATGGGCTTTCGGCAACTTTGGGTGGTGCCGAAGTACACATGATTGACCTTATTTCTGCTTATAGCACTTTTGCAAATGGCGGCTTGAAAGTGCAGCCTGTTTCGATTTTGAAAGTGGAAGACAAGGATGGCAAAGTGCTCTATGAATATAAACCAGTGGAAAAAGAACGGGTTATTAGTTCGGGAGAGGCTTTCATCATAAATAATATTCTTTCCGATAATACGGCGCGAATGCTCGCTTTTGGGGCAAACTCTTTACTCAATACGGGTAAACCTATCGCAGTGAAAACAGGTACCACAAATAACATGAAGGACAACTGGACTATTGGTTGGAGTCAAAATGTAATTGTTGCATCTTGGGTAGGAAATAATGATGGTTCAGAAATGAGCTATGTCGCTTCTGGTATTACCGGTGCTTCTCCTATCTGGCGAAGAATTATCAATGAAGCTTTAAATCTTGGATACAAAGCACCTGCATGGGAAGTGCCAGATGAAGTGGAAGAACTTGATGTGGATGCTATATCTGGTTATCGTGCCCACGATGATTTTCCAAGCAAAAAGGAATACGTGATTAAAGGTTCTTTGCCGAATACGCCGGATCCAGTTCACCGTAAAGTGAATGTTTGTAAAGGCGATGAGGGCAAATTAGCGACTGATGCGAAAGTTGCGGTGGGTGATTTTACGGAAAAGGAATTTGTTTATCTTCAAGAAGATGATCCAGTGAGCCAGGATGGCCGTAACCGTTGGCAAGAAGGTATTGATGCTTGGATTGCTGGTCAAACCGATCCTCGCTATCACACTCCAAACGGCTATTGCGGCGAAAGTAGCGATGTAAGTGTCAGTTTGCTAAAGCCAAACAATGAAACCCGCTATGATAGTAACAACATCGAGGTGCAAGTAAAAGCAGGCAGTGATGATGGAATTGATAAAGTCGAAATTTTCGTTGATGGAAATGTGGCGCGAACGGTTGAAGATAAGCTTGAATTTACCGAAAGCTTGAGTCTGAGTACTGGTCGGCACCAAATTTACGTAAAGGCTTATTCTCGCGGTGGTAAAACAGCGACCTCAGGGACGGCAAAAATTGGAGTAAATACTGATTGGCAGGAACCTACTCCCACCCCAAGTCCAACGCCTACGACGGTCGTTCTTCCCACAGCGACTCCTACAGCTCCGCTCAGCCCAGTTGTAATTCCCTAATTATTTTCTCTGGTTTTAGGAAATTTGACAAAGAAAAAGAGCCAACTGAGTCCTAAGAGTTGCCAACCAATTGCTTGAGTAAAAAGAAAATGGTCAAGTGCGGCGAAAGCAAGCAGTGGTACCGCTGCCAAAAAAAGTCCTCGAGGAACGCCATTTTTAAACAACAAAATGAGCGCAAAAATGCCCAAGAGTCCATTTTCAGCGAGGAAAAGGAGAACCAGATGGTGAACTGGTTGGATGAAACGCTGAATTTCTCGATGCTGGCTATACTTTTCAACTTGAGTTGTAAAATTGTTCCACCCTACCCCAGTCAGGGTATTCGCTTCAATCATCGAAAAAGCAGCCTGATTTAACCAAACACGTCTCAATACGGAAGTGTTTGTTGTTTGCTGTGAAAAGTTTAAGAGCATAAGGGGAAAGAAAACGAGTGTACATATATATAAGGCGAAAATCGGAAGTTGGATTGGCCAGTTTTTTTTCAATTCTAATAACAAACGATAGACAGCATACAAACCAACAGTCAATAGAGCAGAAAAAGATTGGGTAATAAAAATGACCCAAGCCAGTAAAAGCGAAAGGATGAGCTTTTTCCAGAGAGTATTTGTGAGTCCACTCCGGCTCTCTAGCAAAAAGAGTCCCGTGAGAACAACAAAGGCAGCAAGAATATTGGGGTGGGCACTGCTCCCATAGGCTAAGATGCGCTCCGCAGCAAAAAAGTTCCCGTGGCTGATGCCAGCAAAATCACTGAGTCGGCTTTCACCCAACCACATATATGGCAAAAGATTTTTTTGAAAAAGGAATTGAAAACTTCCAAGTGCAGTTTGGAAAAGCAGAGAAATTCCCAGCCAAAGGGGAAATTTTTGTCGAATTTTACTCGTTTTTTCCTGCAGCACTTCCACAAGGACGCCAAAAAAAATAAGGCTGAGGAAAGGGTGGGCCAGCCAGCTGTAGCTGGCCAGCGGCTGGCTGGCCCACCCTTGTCGGAGTAGCCAGAGCAACAACACTGTAAAAACGATCCAGTCTTGTTCTCTTCCCCAGCGCCATAACTTTTTCCAATAATTCCGGCCATTGAGCAAAAGACTGCTGATAATAAAAATCAGGGCAAAAACTTCAAAGAGAAAGATTTTCCCTAACAAGTAATCAACCAATAAGCCGTTGACATAGGCATTTTGTGTTCCAAACTTGAGAAAAAGATTCCACGGCAAAGTCAGGCAATAAGCCAGTAAACTTATGCTTTGAACTTGTTCAAGCCAGGCTGGCGCCGACCAATTTGGCAGCAAATTTTTGACTGGCAGTTTGAACCATTTTTTGACGTATGCTTTCCACATCTTCACTGCTTAAGTTTTCTTTGGGATCTTGGAAGATCACCGAAAAACTATAATTTTGTTCGTAAATCGAAGTAAGTTGGAAGGATCTAATTCGCGGATCAACAGCCTGGAGTGTTTCCATAAATGGTCCAACAGGGCTACTCTTACTGAGCGTAAAGGTAAAGTCTTCAACGATGCTGGCAGTATGGAGTAACTTTTGGTAATGGGGATATCGGTGGCTGAGGCTCAATAAAACATTCCAGTCAAACTCAAACCCAATGAGACCTGTTCGGTAAATGACAACATGAGCCAATTTTTGGCTTTTCTTGCCCTGTGTGACGCGTAATTCGGCTTTTTGACTCAAAAGTGGTTGCTTCTTACTCGAAAGATGTTCTTCTACAAATTCGAGCTGGAGTGGCTCTGCAAAAAGGAAGAGTTTTTGGAAAAGCTGCCAGATTTTTCCTTTCACTTCTCGATAGTTGAGTCGAGACAAAAGTGCCAACTGGAGGTTTTGCTGGGGAAGATCACCGGGAATGGGATCATAAACACTCGCCAGTTCAAAAACTGTTAGGCGTTTTGCTTGGGGATTTTTTTCTAAAATTTCTCGCAGGGAAGGTAAAAGACTTCGGCGGAGATAGGTATTTTCTTCCTTCAGTGGATTCGCAAGTTGAAGGTGCTCTTCCAATGTGTAGCCTGATTCTATGGCAAGGGCATCACTTACTAAGGAATAACTATAAATTTCTTGCCAAGCGAAATCTGCCAGCCAAGCTTTTACTTTATATTCAAGATCAAAGTTCCCGGTCGGTTTTTCCAGAGGTAAAGCACCGGTCATGAGGGTACTGGGGAGCTTATGATAGCCATAAATGCGAGCAATTTCTTCAACAATATCAGCGGGGATGCTAATATCTTGTCGGAAACTGGGAGCTTGGACGCTGAAAAGGGTTTGTTTTGCCTTCTCGTTTTCTTTGACTTCGACTTGGAAGTCAAGATCAAGCAGAATCTGGCGGATTTCTCGGACCGTCAGTTCCAAACCAAGGTACTCTTGAATTCGCGCAAGGCTAATTTTTACAACAGGAGAGGCTTTGCGTTTTGGAAAGTAGTCATATACTTTGGAGGCAACTTTTGCCTGACAGAGTTTTTGGAAAAGCTCAACCCCATAGGCCAAAACTTCAGTGGCCAAATGTGGATCAACGTTTTTCTCATTCAGTTCTGCAGCGACCGTTCGGATTGCATGACTCATAGAAGCAAATCTTACTTTTTTGGCATCAAGCGACTCAATCCAAAAAAGCACGCGGCTCGTATGTTCATCAATGGCAGTATTGGCTGTGCCCTTAATTGCAGGCAGATCAATGATTGTGCCATTTTTATCTGCTAAGACTACTTCCCCACCAAGTGTTTGGTAGGAATTTCCATCCAAAGTGCTAAATTCTTCTCCCGGTTTTGCTTCACGGATAACGATGGTATTTCCATGGGCCAAAATTTTGTCGTAGTCAAATGCGTGACAGGGATGACCAAATTCGTGGGTAATGTAATTGGTAATATCAATAATGCTGCCATGGCTATTCATTTCGATATCAGCCAGTCGATTCTGCATATATTGGGGACTTGCGTTTTGTTTCACTTGAGTAAGAACGACGCAAGTGACGCGTTTGACGCTGTCGGTTTCGTAGATAATTTCCGGAAGAGCCAGTTTGACGCTGGGGTCTTGAGTAATTTTTCTTTCTGGGAGTTTTTTCAGTTTTGCTTGGAAACCACTTCGACGGAGAATCGTTGCCGCTTCTCGAGCAATGCCGCGAATAGACATGCTGTCAACTCGATTTGTGGTGACCTCAATGTCGTAGACTTCGTCACTACTGCCATCGCCATGTGTTTTATGGTAAATTCGTTCAACGGAAGGTCCACAAAGGGATAAGTATTTTTGAATGTCTTGTGGTTTTGCGTCACTTTGAAGCTGTTCACGGAGCCATTGGTCTGGGATAAGAATGTTCATAAAAATTTTCCTTTATTGTTTTGTTTAAAATTGTTGGAGGAATTCTAAATTCCCAGAATAAAAAAGCCGGATATCATCGATATTCAGGCCTTTTCGTAAAGTATAGGTTCTTTCGACTCCCCAACCAAAGGCAAAACCGGTGTATTCCTCCGGATCAATACCACCAGCTTTCAGGACATTGGGGTGAACCATGCCTGCTCCGCCAACCTCATGCCAACCAGATTTACAGAGTTTGCATTTTTGCTTTTGGCCGTTTTCGTCAGTAACAAAACCAGTTCCTTGGCAAATATGACAACTAAAATCCACTTCAAAAGAGGGTTCCGTAAATTGAAAATGAAAAGGACGAATCCGACTTTTCGTGCTTGGTCCATAGAATTCATGGGCGAAATAATCTAGTGTGCCCTTGAGATGTTGGATGGTAATTCCTTTATCGATAACAAGACCTTCAAACTGATGAAACATCTGAGTGTGGGTAGCATCGCTCTGGCGACGGTAAGTTCTCGCGATATTGATCATACGAATTGGTGGCTGGGCATGAAGCCGTTCCATCTCTCGGACTTGACCATTTGAAGTGTGGGTTGTCAAAACCATCTTCCCCATTTTGGGACTTTCTTTCGTATCAACGAAAAAAGTTTCCCACTCATCTCGAGCTGGATGGTCTTTAGGCATGTTTAAGGCTTCAAAGACATAGTGGTCCCAATCGACTTCAGGGTAGTGAACTCGCTGAAAACCAATTTTTTCAAATATATGACTAATCTCCTCAATTGCTTGCGTAATCGGGTGAAGATGGCCTTGTGGGCTTTCCTTGCCGGGAAGTGTCAGATCAATAGAATCTTGTTGTTGTATGTCAACTTGACTCAATGTTTCATATTGGCTTTCCAATTGCGTTTTCACTTGATTAAGAATTTTGCCAAAGTTACGTTTTTGCTCGTTGGGCAGTGTTTTCAATGCTTGGGAGAATTCATTAAAAAGCCCATTTTTCCCAAGATATTTAATTCGAAGCGCATCAGCATCAAGTTGTTCTTGAAGCATTTGCTCAGGAAGTTGTTGTAACTGCGAAACAAGTTGTTGGTAATCTGGCATAAAATGATTCTTTCTTCAGTCCTTATTTTATCGCTTCCTTGGCACCAGGCCAAGTTCAATTAGTCGAGCGAGCTGGTAGAAATCTGGTTGACTGCTCGACCAGGGTCTCCCTAAAGGCCTCTCACTCAAAAGTTGGCCATAAATCTGGGCTTGATTTTGACAGCGTTGCCACTTGGTTGGTGCTTGTGAGCGTTCAACCGAAGTTTCAAGACTTTTCAAAAGAGGGGCCGCGAAGATTTCTGACATAATGGGTGGGCCTTTCCTTTCTTTTTTTATTACTACTTGTTATTCTCTGGTTAATTTTTGTATTTTCCTTGAGTTTCCTTACAGAAACTTTGCCTTTGCCCTAGAAAAAACAAAAAACCCCGCTTTTGGCGGGGTTTTGGCAATTTCTTTTTTTCTTTTATGCACACATTGCAGACCCCGCAGTTACCTTCTTAAAAAAGTATTGGAAGCAACGGCTGGTATGCAAAGTAATCTGACGCATAACGAAAGTATTCTCTCCTTATTTTTGCACTTTGGCAACTATCTCTTTGAAGGTGTCAAAATCGCGAACGGCAATTTCAGACAACATTTTACGATTCAAAGCGACATTTGCTTCTTTCAAACTGTGTTGAAAGCGTGAGTAGTTTAATTGTTCGCCGATTTGTTTTAAAGCCGCACTAATGCGGGTAATCCACAATTTGCGCATGTCGCGTTTTCGTAAACGGCGACAGACAAAGGCGTATTGTCCAGCATGAAGCAAAGCTTCGTGCGCTCGTTTATAGAGGCGGCTATTGGTTCCACGAAAACCCTTAGTGAGTTTCAGAACTTTTTTGTGTCGACGATTTCTGGTGAAACCGGTTTTAACTCTTGGCATAATTCCCTTTTCTTCTTTGCAAATTCTTAGGCGAGACCAAGCATTTTCTTGATCTTACTGGCATATCTACCAGTGATTTCTACGGGCACGCGATAGGCGCGAATAGCTTTTTTACTCTTGTTGCGACGAAGATGACGACGATTTTGAATTCGACGCATAATCTTTCCAGTCGCGGTAATATGAAAACGGCGCGCTGCACCTTTCCGAGTTTTCAATTTATATTTTTTCATAAGAGTAATTCTTTTCTTTTCCTAATTATTTCTTTTTTACTGGGTCAAGCTGGGCTTGTAAGCGTTTGCCAAAAAGCTTTGGTTCCATACTCACGCGGCCGATGTTTTGCAGGTCAGTAAAAATTCGCTGCATGACTTCTTGTCCTAAATCTTGGCGAGCAATTTGGCGACCTTTAAAAATCACCGTCAATTTGACTTTATTGCTCTTTTCCAGAAATTCGCGGATTTTTCTCATCTTTGCTTGGTAGTCGTTCTCTCCCACAAAAGGGGTAAAACGCATTTCCTTCAACTCCTGGACTTTCGCTTTTTTGCGATTATCCGCCGCTTTTTTCTGCATTTGGTATTTGAATTTGGACAACTCAATAATCTTTACCACGGGGGGGTTAGATTTATCCGTTACCAAAACCAAATCTTTTTCTTGATTAAGGGCGAGTTCTAGGGCTTCACGGGAACTCATGATTCCCAAAAAGTCGCCGCTCTCTCCCAAGACACGCACCTCT
>CAZWOQ010000026.1:0-3862 GCA_964635585.1 uncultured Pseudomonadales bacterium
AAAAACGAATGCCGAAATCACCAATTTCGTAACCAGCTCCAATTTCATCGAGCTTTTCTAAGAAAGCGCGTAAGTCGTTATGAGCGGCGTTTTCAACAATAATATCGCCGCGACTCGCAATAGCAGCACAAGCATAACTCACCGCTTCATTTCGGTCAGGCATGATTACGTGAATCGCACCGTGAAGTTTTTCTACTCCCTCAATTTCAATGGTGCGAAAAGCCCGACGGCGAATTTTTGCCCCCATTTTATTAAGAAAATGAATTAAGTCATCAATTTCTGGCTCTTCTGCGGCATTTTCTAAAACAGTTTTGCCCTCAGCAAGAACCGCTGCCATCAGTAAAGTTTCCGTGCCAGTGTGGGTATTTTTTTCGAAACGATAGTCACAAGCTTTCAAACGTTTTGCTCGAGCAATAAGCAGGCCGTCTCGTTGTTCAAATTTTACGCCCATTTTTTCTAAACCATCAAAATGCCGTTCCAAAGGCCGTTTTCCAATCTTATCTCCGCCGGGGAGAGGAACTTCCGCCTCTCCAAATTTTGCCAAAAGAGCGGGAATAAAAAGTGTCGAAGCCCGAGATTGTTCACCATACTCAGAACGAATTTTAGCAAAGCGGAAATTTTGAGGTTGAATATAATAAGTCCGCTCGCCTACATTTCGGGATTGAGCGCCCAACTCATTGATAATTTTACTCACCAATTCCACATCTGAGATATCTGGCAAATTTAAAAGGCGACTTTCACTACTCGCTAAAAGCGCCGCAATCATTAATTTATAGGAAGCATTTTTTGCTCCTCCTACCCGAACACTGCCATAGAGTGGCGTGCCACCCGTAATCACAAATGTTTTGCCAAGATTTGACATATTTTAGATACCTTCCATTTCTTTTTTTGCTGGCAAGTAGAATACTTCTTCGTGTAAGACCACTCCGAACTCATCTTTCACACGTTGTTTAATTTCCGCAACTATTTTTTTCACGTCTTTTTCATTTCCTTTTCCAAGATTCACCAAAAAGGCTGCATGTTTTGGACTGACTTGGATATCACCAATCTGATAGCCCTTCAGGCCTGCTTGATCAATTAAAAAACCTGCTGGCACAAAGGATTGTTCTGCAAACTGAGGAAAACGTTTTCTCAAATTATCAGTATTACTCGGATTTTGGAAAAAACAGCCGGAAGAGGGAAGATCGAGCGGTTGCGTTTTTTGACGTCTCTCCTGTGCTTCGCGCATATTTTCACGGATTTTCACGGGGTCCGCTTTTGGCAAAGAAAAACTGGCCGCTAGAATCACCAAACTCTTTCGTTCTTGAAAAATTGAGTGTTCATAGGCAAAACGACCTTTTTCACGTGAAAAAACGACTTCTTGGCCAAGTTCAACATCGTATGCTTCCACATCAAGCAAATGATCAGCAATCAAAAACCCTAAATAGTGTGCATTATTGTAAAGTGCGCCACCCAAGGTCCCCGGCACACCAATAAAACCTTCCATGCCAGTCAATTGCAATTGACTGGTTTTAACAACAAATTGATTCGTTTTTAAACCCACCTCTGCACGGACAACTGCGTGATCAGGCTTCTCTTCTAGAACCTGAAAATCTTGTAGTGCAAGTTGTAATACTAAGCCCTGAATACCCTCTTGAGCAATCAAGACGTTACTGGCCGAACCCAAAACTGTAAAAGGAATTTTTTCACGCCAAACGAAGTCAAGAAGCGACTCGAGCTCTTTGCGAGAGTGAGCCAAAAAGAACACCTCCGCTGGGCCACCAATTTTAAAATAACTTTTTTCTGCCAAAGGCAGATCAAATTGGAACTGATATTCGGGAAAAGCGTTCTGCAAACGCTGTTGAATGTCCGTCATGGTTTCCATTCTACCTTCTTTTTTTGCTCAATGCCAGTTTTACTCAGTTTTGTATACAAAGTCACAGTTTAACAGGTTTTCTTTTAAATGTAATCTTAATTCCGAGCGACCTTTAATCTAAGGAGTTATACGGATACTGAGCATGTTGAATCGGGCCAATTGCAGAAACTGGCCAATAACGGAAAAAGACGCGACCAACAATTTCACTTCGGGTGATTGGTCCCCAGCGTCGAGAATCACTTGAGTAGGGACGATTATCACCACAAACAAAGTATTCATTACTGGCCAAAGTGATAACTTTATTTTGAGTTGCCTCATGGGCCTCAGTCGCGAAATTTTCCGGGATGTAATCCTCAAGCAATTTTTGACCATTCACCCAGATTGCATTTTCCTTCACTTCAATCTGGTCGCCTGGTAGGCCGATGATGCGTTTGATGAAATCACAACCAGTGCCCTCAACACAATTTGCAGCTGGAGGGGCGTGAAAAACAATCACTTCGCCTCGCTTTGGGTCTCGAAGTTTATAGGTAATTTTATCCGTCAAAAGAAACTCTTTATCTTGAAAGTTTGGTACCATTGACAAACCATCAACCTGATGTGGTTGCAAAAAAAACTGATAGATAACAAGAAAAATAGCGAGGGAAACGGCAATCGTTTCAATGAAATCGAGAAAAGATTCACCAACTTTTTGAACAAGATTTGACATTCTTTTATCTTAATCCACAGCCCGGTCCTGAAACAAGCAGAACTTTCTATAACGCATTGCATAAGGACCAAACACTATTCAAAAAGCAGAGAAATTCATATAATGAGGCCAGTTCAAGGAAATTTATGTCTTATAAAAAATACGCCATCGCTGGCTTTAGTTGGCAAAGCATACAAAAGTTTCTTTCGGCAGGAGTCACTTTTGCCAAAGTGTACATTATTGCTCGTTTACTTACCCCAAATGATATTGGTCTTTTTTCCTTAACCATGATTGCCCTTGGTATTACTGAAAGTTTCACCCAGACTGGCATTAATATCACCATGATTCAGTCAAAAAATCCGATTCGCTATTACCTGAGCACTGCCTGGGTAATTGCAATCATTCGTGGTTTCGTCATTGGAGCCATTATGGTTGCAATGGCCTTTTTTATGAGTCAGTACTATGATCAGCCAGATTTGTTGGCACTCATTTCGGTAACGGCTTTCGTTCCCGTGCTCAAAGGTTTTATCAATCCAGCCATTACTTCTTGGCAGAAGGATTTGGATTTTTATCACGATAGTCTCTATAGTTTTATCCGTCAAATTGCCGAGGTTTTTTTCCAAATTTTGCTTGCCTTCGCCCTTCGTTCTGTCTGGGCTTTGGCTTTGGGAGTTATTCTTTCTGCCGCCTTTGAAGTTTTGCTCTCCTTCTTTATGCTCAAAGAACGACCTGTTTTTCTCTATATCAAAAGTCGAGGCAAGGAAATTTTCAAAAATGCTCGATGGCTAAATGTGGCGAGTTTTCTCAGCTATCTTAATGACAACGTTGATGATTTTCTTTTGGGAAAAATTGTTGGAACAGCAAAACTCGGAATCTATCACAACGCCTATTCCCTGAGTCATCAACTCAACTATGAGTTATCAAAATCTGCCCATCACGGCATTATGCCGATTTTTAGTCAAATTAACCACACAAATGACCAAGAGCGACTCAACCGGGCTTTCAAAAAATCTTTTTGGACCCTCGTACTTTTGGTTTTTGCCGCTTCCTTTCCACTTTTAGCTTTTCCTAACTTCATCGTAAACTTTGTTTTAGGTGACCAGTGGCTAGCGGCAATTCCACTTTTAAGAATACTCACTTTGGCGGGAATTGTTCATGCAATAAGTAATTTCTGTTACGCCCTAATGATCAGTCGAAAAGAATATCGTTTTCTTAATAGTCACATGTTGCTTCTTTTCTTTCTCACGGCCGGAGGGATTCTTTGGTTGGGAGCAGATCAAGGTTTACAGGGTGCGGTTCTCGCGATTTTCTTGGCCCGTTTG
>CAZWOQ010000026.1:3872-7876 GCA_964635585.1 uncultured Pseudomonadales bacterium
TCAGTCTTCCAATTGCCTTAATTGGCAGTAGGCAGGCACTGAAAGAAAAAGTATATGTCAAGTAAAAACTTGAGTGTGCTTATTCTAACGCATCGTGCCGATCCGCTTTTTACTCAAGTTTTACAAAGTGCTCATTTTGCTGAGTTTCTTCTCATTGCTGATTACCAAAGCGGCAACGACTGGAAAAAATTGCGCCAGGAATTAGGACGCAATACTCGCAACCTTCGTGTTTTTCCACAAGCAAAAAAACAAATTCAAGATTTTGCTGCTGCACGAAATGAGTTAATTCAAAAAGCAGAGAGCGACTGGATTTTTTTTCTTGATAGTGACGAAGTTTTGCCACCAGAAGCAGAAGAGATTTTGAATCTCTGCAAAGAAAAAAATAACTATTGCCTCTATAAAGTTTCCCGACATGATGTTTTCCATGGAAAAACGCTGCACTTTGGTGAGAGCTGGCATGACCAACCCATCCGTTTTGCTAGAAAAGATTCTTTGCGTTTTACTGGAGCTGTTCACGAAATTGCAAAAGTTCAAAAGAACCAAAAAATCGGCCACTTGGATTTTTCACTACAACACTTTTCTCACAAAAATCTAACAGAATTTTTTGCTGCCATTGACCAATATTGTCAAATTGAGAGCCAAACTCGCTACCAAAAAGCTCCAACAAAGCAACAGATTCTCAAAGAACTCTTTCTTTTACCACCACTGAAGTTTATTTGGAATTATTTTTTTCGCCTTGGGTTTTGTGATGGCTTTGCAGGTTTCGCTTATGCCATAATGATGTCATTGCACAGTTTACTTCTCAGAATTTATCTCTATGAAAAATACTTCATTGCCTAAATACATCTGGTTGGCTTTCCTTTTTCTTCTTGTTTGCGGACAGCTGGCGAAGTGGCAAGTAACCCAAAATATTGCTCTTTATTTTTATGATATTTTGATTGCTTTTTATCTAGTATGGCAAGCTATTTCCGCAATTCTTGATAAGAAAAAAATTCCTAAATTTTGGCAAAAAATTCCTATTTCCGCAAAAAAAATCGGAATCATTATAGTAGGCATCGTTACCCTTGGCTGGTTATGGCAACTTTTCCAGGGGAACTGGCAATTGTCCGCTTTTCTTTACCTTTTCCGTCTTTTTGCTTACCTTCTTTTTGTCATCAATATTCAAAAGCAGGTGAAACAAACTCGGCAATCACTTTTGTGGGCCCTAGCGATTATGCTCGTGCTGGCTTTTTTACAGTATTTTTTCCTACCTGATTTACGTTTTCTTAAATATAGCGGCTATGATGATCACTTTTTCCGCTTGGTCGGAACCATGCTTGATCCAGGTTTTATGGGCCTTTTGATTATCTTTCTCTTAATCCCACTCTTTCATTATTTTGAAAAGGGGGGAAGTTATCTGTGGCTCATGCCTGGAATCATCGCTTTGCTTTTGACCTACTCACGTGCCAGTTATCTCACTTTTTTTCTGGTTGCCTTGCTCAATTTAATTCATTTGGTTATTCAAAAGAAAAAAAACCTTGCGCTTTGGTTTTTTCTTTTGAGTTTTCTTTTTTCACTTCCATTTTTACCAAAAGATTCGGGTGGAGAAGGGGTTCAACTCACGAGGACCAGCAGTATTACGGCGCGTTTACTCAATGATCAAAACATTTTGCAAGAAATGAGTCCCGTGGAATGGGGTATTGGTGGGGGACTTTTTTATAGTCTTCCCAAAGAAAGTAATTATGCTATCCATGCGCATTTTGCCGACAACATTTTCGTGTTTCTCCTCAGTAATTTTGGTCTGCCAGCAAGTCTTCTGTTACTCTTTTTACTCGGTCAGGAATGCTATCGACAATTTCGCAACAAGGACTATGAGCGCCTTTCTTATTTGTTGGCAATTTTTAGTCATTCGTTTTTTAATAACAACCTCAGCCAAAGTCAAATTATCCTAAGCTTTTTATTACTCTACCAGATCAGTAATCGCAACAAACTAGAAGCGCTTTCGCCAATACCGGGAAAAGATAAATAAAATAAAAAGACAAACTTAGAGTCTGAATTCAACACTGATCATTTTTTCACTGTGGTTACCAGCTTTATCAGTCGCTTGAAAATTAAGTTCATTTTTTCCTTCATCAAGATAATATGAAGTCGAAAAATTCCCTTCTGAATCAACTAAAACAGTCCGACCATTCAGTGTTAATTTTGAACCAATTTCTGTTTTCCCTTTAATTTCCGTGCTACGATTTTTTTTCAATTCAATCGTAGTTCCATCAAGGGGCTGTTCAATTTCAATATTTGGGGCCTCAGTATCCCGAACAATATTGTAGGTCACCGTTTTCAGTGATTCATTCCCGGCCGCATCTTTGCCATAAAAAGCTAAATTATTGCTGCCAGGTTGCAAATCAACTGTGTACTGGAATTGTCCATCTTCCGCTACATCCACTTGGGCATCTTCTTGGTCATTAAGAATAAAAACTACTTGGCTTTTTGCCTCAGCATATCCTGAGAGATTCAATTGCGCACTGTAGGTGGCTTCTGGGGGAATACTGCTCAGGATTGGCGTTTGAGGGGGAATATCGTCTTTACTCTCCAATGGACTTTCCTTATCGAGAATGGCAAAAAAGAAGCGCACAATGATGGGAACCAACACGAAAATAAAAAGCGCCAAGATAAGCAAACCAAAAAAAATAAAAACAAAGGCCTGCTTCCCTAATTTTTTTTCTTCACGTTTCACTAAACGAGAACTTCCTCGAGTTTTTGTCATAGCACCATTCCGATAGACTTCTGATAATCGAGACTGCGTCATAGCCTAATACTAACACATTTTGCTTGGGGTGAGGAGAGAGATTCCAAAAAAGAAACGCTGCTGCTTTGTGGCAGCTATTCGAGAGCAAGAAAACTGAGCCAAAGGTGGGATTCGGACCCACGACCTACGGTTTACGATACCGCCGCTCTACCAACTGAGCTACTTTGGCGAAAAAACTTCCTTATTTTATCATAAAATGATCTGCTCACGGCAGTTCTTTTCCGGCAGGATTAGCTGCAAACGGCATTTTTACAACATGCTCAATTTCTTCTTTCCACTCATTGACAACTTGGCGGGGTATCATAGAATTAATTTACTCAAAAACAGAAACTTGTTTTTGATGAATAAAATGAATCTAGAACCCGAACCTGACCCCGGAGGTGTAATCCCCTTGCTTGTATCATCAGATCAAATTGCTTCAAAAAAAGAAGCAGTTGTTTCTGCCGCTACTCATTTCAATAATTCTGAAACACTCACCCTGTGGAAAGATTTGAGTGTTTCCATTGAAAAGAATGAAAAACGTTGCGAAGAACTTTGGAGAGAATTTTCTCCCTTCAATTCACTTTTTGATACTTGGGAATTCCGTTATGCCTTTTATCATGGCTACCAATTTCCTTTTCACTTCATTCTCCTCATGAAAAATACAGAGGTAGTTGGCCTGTTGCCACTTTGTTTCTGTCAAGAAGAGCAGCGCTTTTTCTGGTTTGGTACCAGTTGGCAAGAGGACAACCAATTTTTTGTAAAAGATCCAAAATTTCTTTCTCCGCTCCTCCATCTTATCCCTGCTCAATGTACACTCAATGCTATTCGTCTGGATCAAAATCTTTTAAGTCCTGAACTTTCAAACGATGAGCCAAAATTTATTCTCAACCTAGGAAAAATGAAAAGCCTTGAAGACTTTTACCACAGCCTAAAGAAAAAAAAACGCTACAATTTGAAAAAAGATTATCAAAGAATTGCCTCACTCCAACCAGAAGTTATATTTGACCATTTTAAGGCCCTCTCAACACTCATTGATCTCAATAAAAACCGTTTTGAATCAAGGGGAATTGATACTGCATGGCAAGACCCACGGAAGGTAAAAACCTTTCAGTATATTCTTGATTTACCGAAACTGAATCCAGAAATTAGAATTCACATGATTACCGTGAAAATTGCCAATAAGATAGCCGGAGTTGATCTCATGGCGATTTACCGAAAAAAGTACTATTGTCTTAAG
>CAZWOQ010000026.1:7910-8363 GCA_964635585.1 uncultured Pseudomonadales bacterium
TTCAAGATTTTTCTGGTATTGGCAACTTCCTAAGTTTATATGAGATTGAGGATGCCATTCAACTCGGAATGACCCATATGGATTTTCTTTCAGGGGATTTTGGCTATAAAAGTGAACTCTTCACAAAAGTTGATCAACTAAAAATTGAGAAAAACCTTTAAAATAGACGCTAAAGAAATATTTTTTCGAATGCAAAAGAACAACTCTCTCTGGCATCATCCAGTATTAAGGATTTTCACAAATACCAACTTTATTTTTTTTGTTGTCCTCTTTATCGCTGCATTCCTCCGACTCTATCATCTCGGCAGTGTCCCTGCTTTTTTTAATCGAGATGAAGCCTCACTTGGCTACAATGCCTATAGCTTGCTTCAAACGGGGAGAGAAGAACACGCTCAAAGCTGGCCAATTAACATTGAATCTTTTGGCGATTGGAAACTCCCTGGCTATGTTTAT
>CAZWOQ010000027.1:0-8306 GCA_964635585.1 uncultured Pseudomonadales bacterium
TTCAAAGCTTGGAATGTAGCATAAACACTCGAAGCTTGATTGTCACTGCCCATGATTTTCCCAACGATATCACGAATACCAGCGGCTTCCACCACACTGCGGACTGGACCACCAGCAACCACACCGGTTCCTTTTGGTGCGGGTTTCAAAAGCACTTTTCCAGCGCCTTTTTTGACAGTCAAAGCGAAAGGAATTGTGGTTCCATCAAGAGGTACCGCAATCATTTTCTTTTTCGCTTTCTTCACACCTTTTTTGATAGCCGCCAAAACGTCACCAGCTTTTCCCAAGCCAACGCCGACGCGACCTTTTTTATCACCAACGACCATCAGAACCGAAAAACCAACTTTGTTACCACCTTTGGTTTTCTTGGAAACGCGAGAAATTTGAATGACTTTCTCTTCGAATTCACTGGATTCTGGTCGATTTTGCATATCTTTTGCCATAGTTAGAATTTTATGCCACCTTCACGCAGACTCTCAGCTACCGCTTTCACTCTGCCGTGATATTTGTAATAGGAACGATCAAAAACTAATTGGGTTATTTTTTTACTCTTTAATGCTTGTAAAAGTTCTTTGGCAACTGCCGCTGACTTTTCTGACTTGGTTCCAGATTTTTGTGCAAAATCTGAAGCTGCTGCCAAAGTTTTTCCAGCTTTGTCGTCCACCACTTGCAAACGAATGTGTTTGTTAGAACGAAAAACCGTTAAACGGGGTCGCTCTTCTGTACCAAACAATTTCGCTCGGACGCGAAGTTTACGTTTGCTTCTTTGTTCGTTAATTTTTCTAATGTCTGACATTTTTATCCCTATTTATCAATCTAATTATGCGGCAGTTTTACCCTGCTTGCGGCGAACCACCTCATCTTGATAGCGAATGCCTTTTCCACCATAAGGTTCTGGTGGGCGCAGGCCGCGAATATTCGCCGCCACTTGGCCGACTAATTGTTTATCAATACCCTCAACCGTGATTAAGTCGTTGCCCGTCACCTTCAAAGTGATTCCAGGAACAGCTGCGAATTCTACGGGATGAGAGAAACCTAAAGTCATTGAGATTCCACTTCCTTTTGCCGTTACCCGATACCCAGTTCCCTCTAATTTCAGAACTTTTTGGTATCCTTGGGTAACACCCATCACAGCATTGGCCAAAAGACTTCTCATCAGGCCATGATTTGCCTTACTCTGTTTTTCGTCATCACTGCGAGCAACCAGAATTTCAGCATCAGCCAGCTTCACTGTAATTTTTGGCAAAAGGGGAGTACTTAACTCACCTTTTGGCCCAAAAACCTTCACTTCCGTGGGAGCAAGCTCGACTCGGACTTGATCAGTGATTTTGATAGCTTTTTTTCCAATTTTTGACATAAGAATCTTTACCAGATTTTACAAAGTAACTCACCGCCGACATTTTTCTTGCGGGCAGTTTTATCATCCATCACACCAGCACTGGTGGAAAGGATGGTAAGACCATAACCATTTAAGGTTCTTGGTACTTGATCAGCCGAAACATAGTTGCGGCGGCCAGGTTTAGAGATGCGTTTCACATCAGAAATCGCTGGCATTTTATTGACGTAACGAAGACTGATTTGCAAGTTCTTGTGAGCACCCGCTTCTTGAACGGCAAAATCTTCAACGTAATGGTTTTCTTTCAAAATACGAGCGATACTTTCTTTCATCTTGGAATGTGGCAAAACCACTTCCTTGTGACCAGAAAGCAAAGCGTTCTTAATTCTGATGATCATGTCTGCAATTGGATCAGTCATAGTGTTCTTTATTTACTGCTCTTGACTACGCCAGGCAGTTCACCCTTTGAAGCTAACTCGCGAAAAGTAATACGGCTCAAACCGAAATATCGCATATAACCTCTTGGACGACCGGTTATTTTACAACGATTCTCTCCTCGAGTCGAGACCCGATTTGCTTTCTTCACACCAGACTTGAGATAGGTCTCACGTTTGGCTGAAAGCTTGAGTGCTTTTGCTATTTTCGATTTTTTAGCCATTGTTCTCTTTACCTTCCTCTTTCACAAAAGGCATACCCAATAATTCCAGCATACGAAATGCTTCTTTATCGTCTTTTGTGGAAGTGACGATGTTGATTTGTAAGGAACGAATTTTGTCAATTTGGTCAAATTCAATCTCAGGGAAAGAAATCTGCTCTTCAATCCCCAAACTGTAATCACCCTGACCATCAAAAGCGGTTCGAGGAACGCCGCGGAAATCTTTGACACGAGGCAGAACTAAAGAAAGCACTCGATCCAAAAACTCCCACATCGATTCACCACGCAAAGTTACCATCACTCCCATTGGATCACCAGCACGCAACTTAAAGTTTGCAATCGCTTTTCTGGCCTTTGTCACTTGAGGATGTTGACCAGTAATGGTCTCGAATTCTTTCACGATTAGTGGCATTAATTTTTCACGAGCGTGAGGATCAGCGGGATCAGCGACACCCATGTTCACCACAATCTTTTGCAGTTTGGCCACTTGGAAAGGATTCTTTTTGTCGAACTCTTTCATCAAAGCGGGCAGCACCACTTGTTGGTATTTTTCTTTCAAACGGTTCATAGTTTATTTTTTCTTCTCAACTTTTTTGTCTTTTTTAGCTGGCTCTTTTTTCACTGCTTTCGCCACTTCAGATTTAATTTCTGTTTTGGTTTTTGCAAAAAAGCGAGCAATCTTGCCATCAGCTAATTTTTTCAAAGTAATGCGATCAGCTTGGCCTTTTTCATTTAAAATTGCCACTTTCGCCAAAGGCAAAGGTCTTTCGACCGTCTTTTTCTCGCCGGCACGATCCATAAAGGGTTTGACGTGCTTCACGTACATATTCACCCCTTTAACCAAAACTTTGTTTGACTTTGGGAAAACACGAAGCACTTCGCTCTTTTTTCCCTTGTCTTTACCGGCTGTTACCAGCACTTGATCACCGACTTTAAATTTCATAGTACCTCCGGAGCTAAACTGGCCACTTTATTGTAACCAGCTTCTTTCACCTCACGAGCAATTGGTCCGAAGACACGAGTCCCGACTGGCTCTTTGTTGGTGCGAGCTTGCACAATCACCGCAGCGTTTTCATCGAAGCGAATATATTCACCAGAAGCGCGACGGAATTCTTTCTTGGTTCTCACGATCACCGCACGAACCTTTTCACCTTTTTTCACGGTGCCATTTGGATCAGCATCAATCACCGAAGCAATAATCATATCGCCCAAGCAACCGAAGCGGCGCTTAGAACCACCATAGACCTGAATGGTGCGAATGCGTTTCGCGCCACTGTTGTCAGCCACTTGTAAAACGGTTCTTAATTGTATCATGTTATTTTCCCAACACTTTCACTACTTTGAAGCGCTTGGTCTTACTGATTGGCTTGGTTTCTTGGATTTCCACATGGTCACCCATTGCCAAAGTCATATCTGCTGCGTAATCACAAGCATACTTCTTGCTACGAACCACCGACTTTTTGTAGAGTGGGTGAGACCACATGCGATCGACCGTCACGATGGCGGTTTTCGTAGACTTGAGAGAGCTAATGACTCCTTGTAAGTTTTTCATAGTTAATTCGCTTTTTTCTCCGTAATAATGGTTCGCAGGCGAGCAATGTCATCCGTCAAGGTTTTGAGCTTGCTTGGACTTGCTAATTTACCTGCCTTTTTCTGTAAACGCATACTCGCCAACTCCTGCAATTTTTCTTGCAAAGTTTTCTGCAGTTCTTCAACAGAAGCTTGATGGAGTTTTAAAAGTTCTTGTTTTTTCATGCGTTTTTCTTCACAAAAGTGGTTTGTACCGACAATTTATGGGCAGCTTTAGCAAAAGCTTCACGGGCCATTTCTTCACTTACACCCGCTAACTCAAAGAGAACAACGCCTGGCTTAATTACCGCGACGTATTCATCGATATTGCCTTTACCAGACCCCATCTTCACACCCAAAGCTTTTTTGGTAAGTGGTTTACTTGGGAAAATTTTTACCCAATACTTACCTTCTCTTTTGGTGATAAAAGTAATTTTCTTACGAGCTGCTTCAATCTGGCGAGCAGAGATCTCTCCAGAAGTAATAGACTTAAGACCATAATCGCCAAAAACCACAGTCGAACCGCGCAAAGCGACTCCACGGTTTTTGCCTCGAAAGGTCTTTCGGTATTTGACTTTCTTTGGTTGTAACATGGCTAGACTACTTCCCCTTTATAAATCCAGACTTTGATGCCAACATAACCGGAACGGGTTTTGGCTGGCTCTTCAAAGTAATCAATATTGGCACGTAAAGTTTGCGTTGGAATACTTCCTTGGAAATATTTCTCCTGACGACCAATTTCTGCTCCTCCAATACGACCGGATAATTGGATTTTTACTCCTTTGGCACCGGCTGACATCACTCGTTCCATCGCTTGGGTAACCGCGCGACGAGCGGGATATCGTGCAATCAGTTGAGCAATGATTTTTTCTGTCACCAATTTTGCACTCAAGTCTGGCTTTTTCACTTCTTCAACTTTCAAATCAATTCGAACCTTCTCTTTTTTATCTTTTGCAACATTGACTAAACGATCAATATCATGCTTCACTTTCTCCAAATTTTGACCACCCTTACCAATAACCACACCAGGTCGAGCCACAGAAAGCACAATCGTTAGCTTATTGATAGAACGCTTCAAGGCAATTTCCACCAAACCAGCATTTGACAATGCTTTTTCAAGGTATTGGCGAATCTTGTAATCTTCGACCACTTTGTCCGAATAGTCTTTTTTCTTAGCAAACCACAAGGATTTCCAAGTAAAAATACCACCGGTACGCAGATTGATTGGATTTACTTTTTGTCCCATATTATTTCTTTACTGTTTTCTTCGCGCTGACTGCTTTTTTAGCAACGGACTTTTTGGCGGTTGCTTTGGGAGCAGACTTTTTCTCGCGAACTGCTGCTGCTTTTGGAGTTGCCTCTTTTGCTGGTTCAGCTACTTCAGCTGCTGGCTCGGCGACAACTTCTTTGGTTTTTAACTCCACACGGATGTGGCAGGTTCTCTTCAAAATGGTGTGAGCACGACCTCGACTGACAGCTCGCCAGCGTTTGTAGGTTGGGCCCTCGTTGACAATAATGTCAGCGATCACTAAGTCTTCAAAACGCAAACCATGATTGTTGGTTGCATTCGCAATTGCTTGACGAAGCACCTTCAAGACTGCCAAACTGGCTCGACGATCCATGGCTGCCAATTGTTTCAAAGCAGCTTCTGGGCTCATCTTCTTCACCACTTCGGCGACTAATCGAGTCTTGCGAGCGGTTTGACGCTGGTTTTTTTGTTCTGCAATAATTAACATGTTTTTTTATCCTGATTTTATGTCTTAGCTGCGATACGCTTCACCACTTTACCGTGACCACGGAAGGTTCTGGTAGGAGCGAATTCGCCCAAACGATGTCCGACCATCATTTCCGAAACAAAAACTTCAACGAAGTTTTTGCCTTGGTGAACTAAGAAAGTATGATTCACAAACTCTGGAGCAATCACACAACTGCGGCTCCAAGTTTTAATCGCTTTCTTATCGCCAGACTCATTTTGCAGTTGAATTTTTTTCAACAGCTTTGGGTCGACAAATGGTCCTTTTTTACTTGATCTCGACATAATTTTTCCTTAACTCTTCGAACGACGGTCACGAACCACCCATTTATTAGAACGGCCACTGTGACGAGTCTTCTTTCCTGGAGCAACATTCTTACCCCATGGAGATTTCGGATATTTCATACCGACTGGGCTACGGCCCTCACCACCACCATGTGGATGACTATCTGGATGTTGAGCGGTACCACGTACCGTTGGGCGAATACCCAAGAGACGTTGGCGACCCGCTTTACCGAGTTTACGATTCTTCCATTCGAAGTTGCCAACTCGACCAATTGTAGCGAAACAGTCGAGATTTATCAATCTATGTTCCTTAGAAGGTAATTGCACCACGGCATATTTCTCTTCTTTGGACTGAATAATAGCTCCCAAACCTGCTCCTCGAACAATCTGTGCTCCTTTTCCAGGATGCAATTCGATATTGTGAATCTCTAAACCGACAGGAATGTTTGCTAATTTCATGGCGTTGCCCGCCTTCACTTCAGCTCGGTCGTCAGTGATGATTTCGGCACCAACTTCCAGACCTTCTGGAGCAAGAATGTAGGCTTTTTCACCATCTTTGTAAAAGAGCAAAGCGATGTTTGCACTACGCATGGGATCATATTCCACACGTTTCACTATGGCTGGAACGCCACGCTTCAAACGTTTGAAATCAATCACCCGCATTCGCTTTTTCACACCACCACCACGATGACGAACAGTCACGTGACCTTGGTAGCCTTTGCCTTGACGTTTCTTATGACCAGCTGACAACAAAGACTTCTCAGGACTCCCTTTGTGGAGTTCAGAACGATCTAAGCTGACAAAGTGTCGGCGTCCTGCGCTCGTGGCTTTCGATTTCTTTAACATTAGTCGTTACCTCCCACATCAAAAAGATCGATGTGACTGTCTTTTGCCAATTTCACATAGGCTTTTTTGGTTTTTGGTCGCACG
The DNA here is from genome assembly GCA_964635585.1 of uncultured Pseudomonadales bacterium. Taxonomy (GTDB): domain Bacteria; phylum Patescibacteriota; class Microgenomatia; order UBA1400; family PJMF01; genus UBA1364. The sequence goes on from CAZWOQ010000027.1 coordinate 6,529, forward strand.
ACACTCAAGCGTTTTCGACCAGTGCGTTTCTTCATACGGTGGCGAACCACAGTATTCACTTCTTGCACTTTCACCCCAAAAACCTGTTCAACGGCTTCTTTAATTTGTCCCTTATGGGCATCCATTTCCACTTCAAAAGTGTAAACGTTTTCCTTCTTTGCCAAACTCATTGAGCGTTCTGTGATGACTGGTGTTTTAATTAAGTATGCGTTCATGGTTTATTTCTTCTTCAAGGCAACAAGGCGATCTTCCAAGACCTTGAGAGCGGTATATTCAACGATGATCTTGTCAGCCATAGCAACATGCAGAGCATTCACCCGACTGGCAGTCACCATCAACACATTTTCTAAGTTGTTTAAAGAACGATAGGGCATTTCTGCAGCTTTGGCTAAAACAACCAAAACCTTCTCACCATCTTTTGCTACTTGAGCGAGCAATTGAGCGGCCTCTTTGGTCTTTCCATTCAGACTACTCACATCTTTGCTCAAAAACAGCTGATCTTTTTGCATGGTCAGCGCATTCTTCAAACTCAAAAGTTTTTCTTTATCCGTTAAGGATTTTGTCCAATTTGCATTTCCTCGTGGACCGTGGGAAACACCTCCACCAACGAAAATATTAGGTGTGCGTGCTCCGTGTCGAGCATTCCCGGTTCCTTTTTGCTTAAACCATTTCTTTTTGGTTCGATTCACTTCAGAACGAGTTTTGGTGGAACTTGTCCCTTGACGTAAATTTGACAAATAGGCTCGAACCGCCTGCGCCAAAAGTGCGGGATTACTTTCTTCAACGAAAAGGGCATCGCTCACGCGAACTTTTTCGTTTTTGCCGGTCAGATCGATAATCGCTAATTGCATTATTCTTTTACCTCTTCAACAGGGGCTTCAGAAACTTCCGTTTCTGCTACCTCAACTTGATTTTCTGCTGCTAGAGCCTCTGCAGGAGCGGAAACTTCTGCTGAGACACTTGGCAAAAATCGTTCATCTAAACTGATGTTACTCTTCTTGCCAGTTTTGCGAATGCGAACTGTCGCTGATTTAAAACCAGGGACTGGACCATTCAACCAAACCTCTTGTGTTGCTTCATTCAAATAAATTACCACTAAACCAGTGACGGTTTTGGTCTCTGTTCCCATGTGGCCAGGCATACGTTTGCCTTTCCAAATGCGACCTGGAGTGGTACCGGAACCAATTGAACCAACTGCGCGCAAACGGTCAGATTGACCGTGAGTTTTGGGTCCACCGTGAAAGCCATGACGCTTCACCGCACCAGCAAAACCTCGGCCTTTACTCTGGCCTTGCACCTCTACCACATCTCCAACTGCCAAAACTTCAGCAAGCTTGAGACTTTCACCAGCTTTGGGAAGAGCCTCTGCTTCTGCTTCAAAAACATTAACACCTTCAATTTGACGAACTCCAAAAGAAAAACCACTCTTTTGCAATTGCGCGGCGAGTGGTTTCTTCATGTTTTTCAATTTCTTTTTCCCGTAACCGACTTCCACCAACTGGCAGTCAGTACCCTTCACTTGATCTTGAAAACGAGCTGAGGCTGTATTGGGACGAACTGAGACAACAATATTATCAGCCACCTGTAATTTGGTAACTGGCAAGCGCTTGCCCTCTTTGGACCAGGCTTGAGACATCTCCATTTTGGTTGCAAATATTGTGTCTAACATGGTTTCTTTTCATTTATTACAACTACATCGCTGCAGTTTTTTTCACCTTCCGCTGCTTGCTAGAGTTTACATCTTTATTTTGATAGCAACACCATCTGGAAGCTCAATA
>CAZWOQ010000028.1:0-8286 GCA_964635585.1 uncultured Pseudomonadales bacterium
CTTCTTTTTTTCTGGTATTCTGATAGTTGAATTATGTCTTTTTTTCAGTGGTTTGTACTTGCGAGTTTTAGTTTTTTGAGCCAAATTCCGCAGATGCTGGAGGCGCCGCCTGCGGCGGCGCCCACTCCTCCCCTTACAGTCAGCGAAACAACGCCCAGTGAGCTGAGCTCTCTTCAGAATTTAGAAGCCGCTCAAGTAAGCCGAGTTGTTGATGGAGATACCATTGAATTGAGTGACGGGAGGAAATTGCGTTATATCGGTGTAAATACTCCAGAAACGAAAGATCCCAACCGAGAAGTTGAGTGCTTTGGTCAGGAAGCGAGTCAGTATAATCAGCAATTAGTTGAAGGAAAAACAGTTTTTCTTGAAAAAGATGTTAGTGAAACTGATCGATATGGCCGGCTTTTACGCTACGTATATTTAGCAGATGGGCAAATGGTCAATGAAGTCCTTGTTCAAGAGGGTTACGCGCAGGCATCTGCTTATCCACCAGATGTAAAGTATCAAGAGCGTTTTCAGATTGCCGAGACAGCTGCGCGTGAGTCAGCGCTTGGACTTTGGAGTGAGCTTTGCCAAATAACGAGCCCGACTCCAGCAGCTCCTTCCAATACCCCGACACCAACGATTCCGCCGAAATTAATTTCCCCCACCTCACAGAAAAGCTCGGAAAAACCCTTGCCGACTGCCACGCCAACACCCAAGCCACAACCAGTTAGCCAAATAAACAACCCAGCAACCTGTCAGTATAGTTGCAGTGGGCCAGATCGTGATTGCGCAGATTTTGCTACCCATGATCAAGCTCAAGCTTTTTTCAACTGTTGTGCTTTCACAGCCCAGAATGATCCAATGCGTTTAGATAATGCGCGAGGAGTAGGAAATGGTATCGCTTGCGAAAGTTTGCCGTAATTAACAAAGAAAGAATACTTTATGAACGAAGTGCATGGTAAGAATAATCAAGGCCAAGCGCCATTAGCCTGGATGGATAGGGATCCCATCCTTGGGAAGTCAATCGATCTTGCAAATAAATTTGACCAAGCAACTGTTTACAAAAAGTTTGAGACAGTGGAAATTCGCTTTGACAAGGACTTGTTTTATGTCAAGGATCTCCACCGAGGGGTAATTTATCCAATTGCTTACGAAGAAGCTACGGTAAAACTTTTGAAAAGTCTTCGCGAGATGATTCTTCAAATTCAGCAAACACGTCGCAACTAATTCATTTTTTGACAAACTTGTTGAAGACTGCTGCCAGCTTCGTAGAAGATTAAATCTTTTTCTTCTAAAGCCCACTGCTTTTGAACCGGAGCAAGAATTTTCCAAGATGCTAGAACCTCTTCGCTAGAGGTAAAGAGCCGGTGATCACCTTTTAGCGCGTCAATCAAAACTTGTTCGTAGGCTTGGGCCAGTTCCTGCTGATGGTCTTCGTAGGCAAAACTGAGTTTCACCTGTTCAACTCGGTGTTCATAACCTGGTTTTTTGCTCCATAATTGAAGAGCAATGCCTTCATCTGGCTGGATGCGAAAAATTAGTTGGTTGGCTTCGTTGTCCTCTTGTTTGCGATACGAAACACGAATTTCAGTTAAACGTTTATCGAGAGCTTTTCCGGTGGTGAGTGTAATTGGGACATTTTGCCAACGTTGATTATTGGAGAAAAGTGTCATTGAAACGAAAGTTTCAACTTGGCTTTTGGGGTTTTCTACCTCTTCACGGTAGCCTTGATATTGGCCACGTTTGACGTAGTGATAGAAGAGTCCAGGTTGTGGTAATTCGAGTTGTTTGAGGGCAGCGAGCCGCAGTTCAGAAACCCGACTCCAATCATCATTGCTGGGAAGTTCCATAAGGGTTAGAGCGGCGAGCTGCAAAAGGTGACTTTGTAAAACATCCCGTAAAGCCCCAGTTTGCTCGTAAAAAATATTTCGCCCTTCAATGCCAATCGACTCTGTGGCGAGAATATCAATTTTTTCAATAAAGCTGCTATTCCAAGTTTTTTTAAAAAGAGAATTCCCATTGCGGAAGACCAAAATATTTTGAGCCATTTCTTTGGCTAAATAGTGGTCGATTCGATAGATTTGTTCTTCGCGAAAATGCTGACTCGTAGTGCTAATCAGATCTTCGGCGGAAGCAAGATCGGTACCAAAAGGTTTTTCGAGAAGCAGTTTTGTGTTTTTCATTTGGGCCAAGCCACTTTCGCCAAGCTGACGAATAATTCCACCAGAAATTTGCGGTGGAATGGAAAGATAAAAAAGTCTTTGGGTTTCTTGGGCAAAACCATGACTCATTTCCTCTAAGTGCTCAGCTAAGCGCTGGTATTCACTGGCTTGGTTCAGATCCATTTGAAAAAGCTCTAAATATTGACGCAAAGCGGGAAAATCTTCCGGATTGCCCAAATTTTGCAGAATGTCATCAACTTTGAGGTCGCGTCGGGTGATTCCCAAGAGACGAAAATTAACTGGCAGTTGTCCAGCTTGGGCAATTTTTTCCAGAGCTGGCAAAAGGCGGCGTTTGGCAAGATTGCCAGAGATACCGACAATCACTAAAATACTTGCAGGGATAGAAGATGAATATGTCATAAATTCCTATATTTTTTGGGCAAGTGCTTCGATCGCGTCAATAACAGGGAGAACTTGTTGACCTTTCTTACTTAAAAGATAACTTACCGAGAGTTTACTTTCTTCATTGCGCAGAAGATAGCCTTGATTTTCTAATTCTTTCAAACGATTAGTCAAGGTGACGGCATTGATGTCAATGGCTCGCTGTAATTCGCAAAACCGCAATTCTTTTTGTCGAAGTTGCATCAAAATAGCTAAGTTCCATTGATCACCAATTAAACTCAACAATTGCTGTGGGCACTTTTTTTTGGGTTGGAAGAATTGCTTGATCATAAATATGATACTCCGTAAAACTCGAATTGCCTTTTTGCGAATTGACATCCGTTTAAAATACTATAAAATCTTTAGTACTAAAGATTATTTAGTATTATAACAAAAAGAAGGAATTTGTCTATGTCAAATCAAGGTTCTTGGAAATTAAAAGTTATTGTGGCTAGTACTAGACCTGGCAGAATTGGTTTGCCAATTGGTGAGTGGTTTACTCAGCAGGCAGAACAACTGCCGGAATTTTCTGTTGAGTTGCTTGACTTAGGCAAGATTAACTTGCCATTTTACGATGAGCCGAATCATCCAAAAATGCAACAATATGTACATCAACACACGAAAGATTGGAGCGCCAAAATTGCTGATGGAGATGCTTTTATCTTTATTGTGCCAGAGTATAACTTCTCGATGCCGGCAACCATTAAGAATGCCATTGATTATCTTTACTATGAATGGGCGAATAAGCCTTCGTTAATTGTCAATTATGGTTATATTTCGAGTGGAACACGTTCGGCGCAGATGCTCAAACAAGTTCTTACTTCTGTAAATATTATGCCTTTGGCCGAGTCGGTCAATATACCTTTGATGAGCTATCTTGATGAAAGTCAGCAATTTCACGCTGATGAGCGTTTAAATGACAACGCCAAAGAATCCTTACAACGTTTGCTACTTTGGACAAAGCATTTAGCTGCTTTGCGTCAAGAACTTGCCTAAGAGAAAAGATTAGCGCTGATGAAAAAAAAGTCGATCGAAGGATCGACTTTTTGCTTTCTTAGTGAGGAAGGATCAATGTTGCTAGACCAAGGAAGGAGAGAAAACCAAGGACATCCGTAGCGGTTGTGATAAAAACGGTGGCGCTTGTCGCGGGATCTTTGCCAAGTTTATGCATGATCAGCGGAACCAGTGTGCCGGCAAAGGCAGCCACGAGTAAATTACTGACCATGGCCAAAGCTAAGACGAGGGCAAGTAAAGGATCGTGGTTAAAAATCAAGACCACTGCCGCGACGAGGAAGCCATTAATAAGACCATTGACAAAGGCAGCTCCGAGTTCTTTTCGCAGAGTTGGCCAGGCTGTTTTGAGCTCAATTTCCTGCATGGCAATGCCGCGAACAAGGATGGCTAAAGTTTGGGTGGCGGCATTGCCCCCCATGCCAGAAACAATCGGCATGTAGACGGCGAGGAGCACGTATTTTGCAATTGTATCGTCAAAGAAGCTCACCGTTGCTGATGCTAGGAAAGCAGTAGCGAGGTTAATAATCAGCCATTTATAGCGCGAACTCACCTTCTTCTTGATGGAATCAAAAACAGTTTCCGTTTCGTTAACGCCAGCAAAATCATAGAGACTGGAAATTTCTTCCTGACGAATAACCCGAAGTACGTCATCAGCATAGAGTACACCAAGAATCATGCCATTTTGGTTGAGTACAGCTACTTTGCTATGAGGATGATTAAAGAAATGGCGAATGACGGACTGTGATCGTGTCGTGTAAGCCATCGTGGAAATGGCTTGAACATATTGAGCAATTGCATCACCGGCATTTGCGTAGGCAAGTTTGTAATTAGGGAGATAGCCTTTCAGTTGATCTTCGTGCATGACCAAAATGAGAGGAAATTTACCGGTGCGTTTTTCGTGTTTTTTGATTTTTTTGGCAATGTCCGCCATATTTTCTGTGTCCTCCACTTGGACGTAATTAAGACTCATCAAACCGGCCGCGGTCTTTGGGTCAAACTGCAGCAAAAGAGAAATGTCCTCTTGGAGCGATTCACTTAATTCTGTTAAGAGTTCTTTTTGGCGATGAGTTGGCAAATGGCGAAGCATATCGGTTGACTCGTCGGGATCGGCATATTCCAAGATTGCTAGAACCACTCCTTTGTCAATTTGACTGAGAATTTGTACTTGAATATTGAGTGGCAAGCGTTTTAGAACTTTGAGCTGACGGTTTACTGGTAAGCTTAAAAAGAGTGCTATTCGGTATTTTGGTTGATAAATCAGTTGAAGAAGAAGATTTTTCAGAGTGATCGAAGCAGCTGTTGCGTTGTTGATTTCTGGTGACATGCCTTTAGTATAAACACTTTTCTGTTGTCCAACCAGAGAGGCTTTTGGCGACGAGTTCAAATTTGCTAATTCGCTTTAGTAAAGTCGGAAAGCTGGAGCAACTATCAGCAAAGAATTTCTCTATACTTGGCCAAAATTTTCCCGTATACTGATCAGAGATGTCCCAATCCTTACCTTTGATGAGTAAAGTGGCTGATGTTGCCTTGAGTAGCAAGGCTATTCCCGAGTTACAAAAACGTTTTGGCTTGAATCGTTTGCCAGAACTTCCTCCGCCTGCCTGGTACCAGTTGCTTTTTCACCAGCTTCAGAGTCCTTTGGTTTTTGTACTGCTGTTAGCGTCTTTGGTGACTTTTTTCTTGGCGGACTATGCTGATTCAGTCATAATTCTGTTGGCGGTGCTGGTCAATACTTTGTTGGGTTTTTTTCAGGAACAAAAGGCGAGTAAGGCTCTTTTTGCCCTGAAACATCATTTGCCAGCGCATTCCATTGTGCTTCGCGACAAGGAACGCCAGGAGATTGAAAGTGAAAATTTGGTTCCTGGCGATCTAGTCTTCTTGTCCGCGGGCACCAAGGTGCCCGCGGACGGTAAACTTCTCGTTGCCAACCGCTGCTACTTCGATGAAGCAGTTCTGACGGGAGAAAGTTTAGCGGTTGAAAAAAAAGAAGCTGACTTTGTTGGAATGGGCAGCATCCTGGCGAGCGGTCAGGCTTTTATGCAGGTGACCGCGATTGGTTCTGAAAGCCAAATGGGAAAAATTGCTCTCCGCATCCAAGATGTGGAAGCAGAGACGCCTTTGCAGCGGCAGCTGCGACAATTTAGTCAACTTTTGCTGTGGGTCGTGGTAGTGCTGACGACAATGACCTTTTTCTTAGGTTTACTGCAGGGGACTTCTTGGGTGGAAATGTTTAAAACTTCAGTTGCTTTGGCAGTTTCCAGTATCCCAGAAGGGCTTTTGATTGGTCTAACAATGGTTTTGGCTATTGGTATGCAGCGAATTTTGAAGCGGCAAGGTTTGGTCAAAAAACTCGCTTCGGCGGAAACGCTTGGTGGAATTACGGTAATTTGTAGTGATAAAACGGGAACCCTCACAGAAGGGAAAATGAAAGTGGCTCAGGTTTTTGGGAATGAGAAACAGTTGGCTCGGCAAGTGTGTTTGGCCAATGATTTGGATGATCCGATGTTAGTGGCTGCCTATGCTTGGGGCGAGGTGCTGGTTGGGAATGTAGTAGAAGCTTTTCCGCGTTTGGATAGTTTGCCTTTTTCTTCAAAAAATCGCTATTTCGTGAGTCTTCATCGCTGGTCAAAACAAGAAAATCGCTTGTTGATTAATGGTGCTCCAGAAGTGCTTTTGGCACAAAGTGACCTGAGCGAGCAAGAACGCCAGTCGGTGATGAAGAAAGTTGAAGCATTAACCGCGGAGGGACACCGAGTTCTGGCATTTGCCCAGAAAAAAGTGACTGCTTCTCAAGAAAGAATTCCCGAACATTTCACTCTTCGACATTTAGAATGGCTGGGACTTTTAGCTTTTGATGATCCAGTGCGTCTTTCGGTGAAGAAAGCACTGCAAGTTGCTCAACGAGCGGGGATTAAAATTTTGGTGATTACGGGTGATTTTGTGCAAACAGCGCGTCATGTTTTAGCGGAATTAGCGCTTCCAGTAAAAGATGAAGAAATTATTACTGGTGATGAGTTAGCGATGCTGACAACGGAGGAATTGGCAGACAAAATTTCTCAACTGCGCTTATTTGCTCGGAGTTCACCAGACCAGAAAATGAAAATTGTAGCGGCCTTGAAAGCCAAAGGTGAAGTGGTGGCAATGTTGGGGGATGGGGTGAATGATGCGCCAGCGCTCCACCAGGCAGATATCGGTGTAGTGGTCAGTGAAGCGACGGATGTGGCGAAGGAGTCGGCTGACCTTATTTTACTTGACTCAAATTTTTCGACTATTGTTGCGGCGATTCGTGAAGGTCGGCAAATGTTTGAAAATATTCGCAAGATTATTTTGTATTTGATTAATGATGCTTTCAGTGAAATTATTTTGGTGATGGGGAGTATTCTTTTGGCTTTGCCCTTGCCATTGACCGCTATGCAGATTCTTTGGATTAATCTCATTTCCGATGGTTTGCCGAGTTTGGCTTTGACCATTGATCCGAGTCAAAGTAATCTGATGTCGGAGAAACCACGACCGAGTAATGAGCCACTGGTCAATCGTTGGATGATCCACTTAACTACTTTTATGAGTCTCTTTGCTGGGCTTGCCACTTTGACGTATTTTTGGTTGACCTATCAGACTACGGGTGATCTTTTGTTGGCTCGTTCGGTTGCTTTTATTAGTTTAGGTTTGGACTCTTTATTGTATGTTTTTGCGATTCGCGATTTTCACCATCCTTTTTGGAAAAGTAATTTCTTTGCCAATCCTTGGCTCATTGTGGCGGTACTTTTTGGTTTCGTCATGCAGGTTATTCCTTTTTTGTTTCCGGTTTTACGTGATTTTTTCCAAATTGAAATGCCGAGTTGGCAATATTGGTTTGAATCTCTGGCGATTGCTTCAGGAATGTTTTTCTTGGCAGAACTTTTCAAATGGCGTTTCCGCCGCTATCATGCCTAATTTTCTTTTGGAGTAACAAAAATCCCCACCATTGGTGGGGATTTTTTCATTCACCTTCAGGGTTTGACCCGATTAGCGATCGCGGTCATAACGATCTCGACGATCATTATGAAAATCGCGACGTGGGCGGAAGCCACCGCGGTCACCACCGAAACTGGGGCGTTCTTTGCGGTCTTGAGCTTCGCGAATGATCAATTTACGACCATCCATCTCCAAGATGCCGTTTTGTTCGGCAGCGGCTTGGGCGGCGCTCAATTCGACAAATTCTGCGAAGGCAAAGCCTCGAGAACGGCCGGTTTGGCGGTCGGTGATCAAGCTCACTGAGCTTAATTCACCAAATTGAGAGAAAATCTCTCTCAGTTGATCTTCACCTGCACTAAATGGCAAGTTACCGATGAATAATTTTGTCTTGCTGACTGACTCATCAGACATAGATTCCTTGAGCTGCTCTAATATTTCCTTCTTTCTTAACGCAGCAGAGACAAGCCTTGCTTGCCTGAAAATTAAGAAAAATTCGGAGAAAATTTACGTTGAGTTTCTGAAATAGGTTGAATTATTTTTACAGAAAAATAATCAAAAATAAACTTTCACTTCCTCTATTATAGCACAAAAGTGGCTAAAAAGCCAGTTTTCTAAGCAAAGAGTTATTTTCTTGTTCACTCCTCTTGAGGTGCTTTTTTCCCTTCTCACTCCGCGGGCACATATCTGGGGTTAATTTGGCGCCAGTTAGTGGCAGCGATGCGGAGGCCTT
>CAZWOQ010000029.1:0-8203 GCA_964635585.1 uncultured Pseudomonadales bacterium
TTTGCAACAAGCAAATTTAGTTTTAAAACGAAGTCATCTACAAAAAAAGATAAAAAGGAATACTTCTGTAGCAAAAAGGCAAGAGCAAGCTTCCAAAGAGTCGGAGAGAATAGTTCAGGGGCAATACTTTTTGGAAAAATGGGCAGAAATTCAGAGACTCCAAAAAGAAGTTGCGCATATAGAAGAACTTATCACCGCAAATGAACGCAACTTTTCTCCCAACATGATGGCAAATGAAGTTTTGCCGACTGGTCAAGTAACTTCAAAAAAGCAAAGCCAAGCCTTACTCGAACAAGATCGTTTGGCAGCTGAGCTAAAGCAATAGCCACTTTTTAGTTTTTTTCGAATTGTTTTTTCAGCATTTCTAAGGAAACGCCTTGTTCACTTGCGACATACAGCGTCGAGTATGGCAGGAGGTCATCAAAACTATAGCCCAAAGCTTTTAATTCTTTGAGGGTTATTTCACTGCCTAATCTTTTTTGAGGATCAAAGCCTAAAGCGGCAACTTGTTCTTCAAAAACTGCTTGGGCTTGCGCTTTGCCGTAAATATTGGCGGTAAAATCACCACCCATACAAAGCCTATGTATATGTTTGCCCAAGATCTTTTTTAATAATTGCTCGTCGCGAAGATCATGACTGGTTTGTGGGTAAAAGCAATCATATTCATTCACTGGGTTGACGGAAAGCAGCTCTTGAAAAACGAAGAACTGACAATTGAGGCCCATCTCTTTTTGACAGAATTGGCTAATGCGTTGCACTCCTTCTTTGGTAGCAAAAACGGAAACAACAGTAACCTTTTCGAGATTTTTAAAGCGCTCTTTCAGTTCTTTGATGGCTGTAATTAAATTTCGGCCCGCCGCAATCGAATCGCAAAGCAAAGCGTGGCGAATCTCCGAACGAATCTTTTCTTGTTGTTGTTCATTATCCGGTAAATCGAGTCGATAGTAGCTTAATTGGCCACTTTTTCCTTTGATTCCTTTACTGTCAGCAACATGATGAACATCCAATAAAACATAGAGTCGACTATTGATATTGGCGAGGGAAGCATTCAAAAAGGGATTTTGAGCGATTGGTTCCCGCATCAGTAATGCGCCGACGGTTTCTTTAGGATGCTCAAAGCGACTGATACTTTTTTGAAATTCTGATGAAAGCATCAGCAGATGTGTGGCCATGTCGAGATCCATATTACGCAGACCATTGAAGTGTTGGCGGCCGAGTCTGAAACGAAGTGTTTTTTCCTTGAATTCTAAAGCTCCGACCAGCAGTGCTCGAGTTTCGGCGTTTTGAAAAAGAAAAACGGGACTGTCCGCAACTTGCAGTTTTTTCATTGTGTAATTATTTTTGAGACGAGGGTAACTTCGAGAAGAAAAAATACTCTGAGACATGAGACTTTCCAATGCTTTATTACTAGGGAGATTGTTAGAGTTTTCTTTAGAAAAATCAAAGCTCAATTTCTTTTTTTGAGCATGTTATAATTACGACTCTTATGTTGAAGTTTTTAAATCAAAAAAACGAGTTATTGGTCTTTCGTTGGCGCAGCAAGTAAAATAATTGTTGGGCTTTTTTTGGTTTTTTATAAAAATTTCCTAAAATTGTTCTGCAAGCCTGGAGTTTTCCCATTTTATCCATTTTTAGAAAAATTTTCTCCCCGTGTCCCTCGAATTGATATGCTAAGATAGGGATACGGAGTGAGTAGGAAGAATTTATGTCAAAAATTACGGTCTTTTCTGGAACTCGGGCGACGGGTCGTTTGCATCTTGGAAACTACTTCGGAGCGGTCAAAGGTTACATCGACCTCCAAGAAAATCCTAATTATCAATGTATTTACATGGCGGTTGATCTTCACACTATCACGACGCCTTTTGATCAGCGTGGCTTGGCTCAAGCAACTCGCGATATTATTATGGATTATTTGGCAGCAGGTTTAGATCCAGAGAAAGCGATTCTTAGCATTCAGTCCGCAGTGCCCGAACACAGTTATTTGGCCTTTTTGCTTTCGAGCGTGGTAAGTGTAGCGAAAATGCAGCATTTGCCCACTTTTAAAGACAAAGTAAAACAGCATCCTGATAGTGTAACAATGGCTTTACTGAATTACCCGGTGTTAATGGCAGCGGATATTTTGTTATACAAAGCTGCGCTGGTTCCAGCTGGTCTTGATCAAGAACCACACATTGAAGTTACTCGAGAAATTGCTCGGCGGATGAATGATCTTTACGGGACAAGCTTTCCAGAAACGCAACGTTTTCGGACACCAACGCAGTATGTTCCTTCCCTGACGGGTGAGGGCAAAATGAGCAAATCGGTAGAAGGAAGTTCTATTACTCTTTCTGATGATTTGGCAACGATTAAGAAGCGTTTGGCAAGTTGCCCGACGGATTCAGGAAAGGCTGAACAACTGCCCCAGACAGGAGGAGTGACAAACTTATTGCAATTTGTGGAAATGTTCCAAGGCAAGGATAGACGTCAACAATATGAGAAAGCCTACCTGGCTGAGGGTTTGCGCTATGGTGATCTAAAGGCTGAATTGGCTGAGGCGATTTTTGCTACGCTTGAACCCATTCGCGTGAAACGCCAGGAATTTGAAGCACATCCAGAAAAAGTCGATGCCATTATTGCCGAAGGAGCGCAGCGGGCGCGAGGTATTGCTCAAGAAACGATTGCGGAAGTCAAAGAAAAAATGGGCTTTTTATTGCCAGTGTAACGAGCCTAACGGTAGGAGAAAGGGAATATGAAGGCAATGTCGGTACTTTTACTCTGTGGTGGAAGATCCATGGAGCATCAAGTTTCTTTGTTATCTGTTCAGAGCGTTTTGCAAGCAATCGATCGTTCAAAATTCCGGGTGGAAGTGATTGGAATTACTCCGACAGGTGAGTGGCGTTACTATCCTCAGGCTGGAAAAACACCTTTTGCAGCGGAGAGTTTTCTGTCTGCTGCGAATGATCCCAATACGATTGCTCTTCTTGATCGAGGGTATCAATCGGTTGCACTCCTTCCTGCTGAAAAGCGGGGGGTTATTGCGCTCTTTGATGCTCAGGGGACATTGAAAGATTTTCTGCAACCTGAAGTGGTTTTTCCAGTAATGCACGGCAGTTTTGCGGAAGATGGCAAAATGCAGGGTCTTTTGGAAATGCTTGATGTTGCCTATGTCGGTCCGGATGTGTTGTCCTCGGCCCTAGCCATGGATAAATCTATCAGTAAGTCTCTTTTCCTCCAAGCAAAAATTCCAGTTGCTCCTTATTTAGAACTTGAAGCAGACCAAAAGCCGCCAACTTTTCTTGAAGTAAAGAAACGTTTGGCTTTGCCACTCTTTGTTAAGCCGGCAAATGCTGGCTCTTCTGTTGGAGTGAGTAAAGTTGAGACGGAAGCTGAGTGGAAAAAAGCTTTGAATGAAGCTTTTTTATATGATCGAAAAATTTTAATTGAGCAAGGGATCAAGGGTCGTGAACTGGAGTGTTCTGTTTTGGGAAATCGCGATACTTTGCGAGCAGGAGAAGTTGGTGAAGTCAATGCTGATCCAAAACATGGTTTTTATTCCTATGCAGCAAAATATCTTGATGAAAATGGAGCGGAATTAAGTATCCCGGCAAATATTCCCAACAACATTCGCCAACAGGTGAGAAAATTGGCCGTGAAAGCAGCAAAGGTGTTGCAAGTCGAAGGTTTGTCTCGAGTAGATTTCTTTTGGCGGGAAGATGGCGAAATTTTAGTGAATGAAATTAACACTTTGCCTGGTTTTACAAAAATCAGCATGTATCCGAAATTGATGATGGAAACGGGCATGAGTTATGCTGAGGTGGTGGAAACACTCATTGAGGCTGCTTGCGCAAGGAAGAAACGTCAGGCTGCTCTGCATTTTTCTGTTGAGAAGTGATTTCCTCGTTTTCTTGAGAAAAAGGATGCTAAAATAGCTCCATGTCAGAAGTCATTCAATTTGCAGATTTTAGTAAAGTGGAAATTCGGGTTGGCCAGATTGTAGCAGCGGAAATCCCTGATTGGAGCAATAAGTTGCTTCAATTTACGGTGAATTTTGGTGAGGAACTTGGCCAAAGAACGATTTTTTCAGGAGTGAAAAAATGGTATGCTCCTGAAGATTTTTTGCAGAAAAAATTTTTATTTGTGGTGAATCTTGCTCCTAAAAAAATGGGTGAAGCAGTCAGCCAAGGTATGATGCTCATGATGGATGCAGAAGAGAGGCCAGAGTTGATCGCTCTTCCAGAGTCAGCGCCAGTGGGCGCAGCTGTCGGCTAGACAAGTTTTTGGCTGACTTGTGTTAGAATAGGCAAGCTTTTCATAAATGATGATAAAAAAGAGGAATTTTTCATGACTAGTTCTCAAAACTCGACCAAGAAAACAAAGAAAACGGAAACTTCGGTCCCTCCGGTGATAAAGATTGATGAAGCGAAATTACGTGAGGCCATCCAGAAACAACAAGAGCAAGTAATGAAGGAAAAGGCAAAACAGAGTGAGATGAAGCAAACGGAAATTCACATTAACCTCAATCAATTATTTTCTAAATCTCTTGTCTATATTTTGATTGCTTTGCTCTTTTTGCCCAGTATTTTTGGCCTTTTCCGCGGCGGACAACGTGAAGAAATCACCGTTAGCCAGATGGTCAAGGATGTTCGTGAAGAAAAAATTGATACCCTTCAAGTTTCTGGTCAAGAACTGCAACTCGATTACAAAGATGGAAGCAAAAAGATGGCTCGCAAAGAAGAGGGCCAGCAAGCTTTGGAGGTACTTTCTGATTCGGGAATTGATATTACGAATCTGGACATGAAGGTAAAGGATTCCAGTTTCTCAGAGCTTTTTTGGCAATTTGTGATTTCCTTCTTACCACTTATTCTCATGTTTGTGTTGTTCTTTATTATTTTCCGCCGAAGTCAGGGTGGAGCGGATAGCATGTTGGGTATTGGGAAAAGTAAGGCCAAGGTTTTTGTCAAAGGAAAGCAAAACGTTTCCTTCAAAGATGTTGGGGGTATGGATGAGGCAAAGAAAGAATTAGAAGAAATTGTTGACTTTCTCAAACACCCACAGAAATATAAGCGAGTTGGTGCGCGGACACCAAAAGGTGTTTTGTTAGTTGGTCCTGCTGGTACAGGAAAAACTTTACTTGCCCGAGCGGTGGCTGGTGAGGCGAACGTCCAATTCCTTTCGATTGCTGGAAGTGAATTTATGGAAATGTTGGTTGGAGTTGGTGCTTCTCGAGTGCGCGACCTCTTTTCCACTGCGAAAAGATTGGCTCCAGCGATTATCTTTATTGACGAAATTGATGCTATCGGTCGAACGCGAAGTCGAAGTGGTCTTTCTTCTCATGATGAGCGGGAACAGACTTTAAACCAAATATTGGTGGAAATGGATGGCTTTACGCAGAATGATAATGTGATTGTGATGGCAGCGACCAATCGAGGCGATATGTTGGATCCAGCTTTAGTCAGACCGGGTCGTTTTGATCGACGTGTTCAAGTGAATCTGCCAGATCTCGAAGAGCGTAAATATATCCTGAAAATTCATGCACAGAACAAACCTTTCGAAAAAGCTTTGGATTGGGAAAAAGTAGCCAAAAGAACGGTTGGTTTCTCTGGAGCCGATTTGGAAAATATGCTCAATGAAGCAGCTATCGCTGTAGCTCGTGATTCTCGCCAAGAAATCACCTTGGAAGACATTGAAGAAGCATCCATGAAAGTGAAATACGGTCCAAGCAAAAAGCGTCTTCAAGATGAGTTAGAAAAAAAGATGACGGCCTATCACGAAGCTGGTCACGCAGTTTTGGCTCATGTTTTGCCCTATGCCGATCCAGTGCACAGAATTTCGATTGTTTCTCGAGGTCATGCTTTAGGATACACCTTCACTCCTCCAGAAAAAGATAAGCTGCAGGTGCTTAAATCAGAGTTACTCGATGACATGACTGTGATGTTGGGCGGTCGAGCAGCAGAAATGTTGGTTTTCCAGGAGCAAACAGCTGGAGCAAGCAATGACATTGAACAGGTTACTCGAGTAGCTCGGAATATGGTGACTCGTTTTGGCATGAGCAAATTGGGACCAATGAATTTTGGCCCGATTTTTGAAGACCAAGATTATAGTCGTATGTGGGGAGAAGCAGACAAACCTTCACCAAAGATTCAAGAACAAGTCGATCAAGAAATGTTGACTTTTGTCGCTCAGGCAGAAAAGCGTTCGACAGAAATGTTGAAGAAGTATCGTAAGCAACTTGATGCGGTGACGAAAGCGCTTTTAGAAAAAGAGACCCTTGATTCAGACGAATTCACCAAAGTGATGGGTATGCCGAAAGCTCGGCCAGCAAAAGAATAAAGATCGTATTGCTGGCTTGCCAGATACCAAAGTCACTTTTTTTGCTACAATAGCCCATATGGCTACGAAGACTTTTCTCCTAGTTGATGCTCACGCGCTGATTTATCGAGCCTTTTTTGCTTTTCCAGATCTCAGTGATCCCAATGGTCAGCTCGTAAACGCAGTCTTTGGCTTTAGCCGAATGTTTTTGACCGCCTTAGGTCATTTTGAGCCAGAGTACGCAGCAGTTTGTTTTGATCATCCTTCACCAACGTTTCGCAAAGAAAAATTTCAAGAGTATAAAGCTCAGCGCGCAAAAATGCCTGACACACTTATCCCACAAATCCAAATTGTCAAAGATGTCGTTGATGCGCTCAATGTTCCCCGTTTTGAACTAGCAGGTTTTGAGGCCGATGATTTAATTGGTACGGTAAATCGAAAAGTGGAACATTTGGATGGAAGCTTACTAACTGTTATTGTTACGGGAGATAAAGATTCTTTCCAGTTAATTGATAACGACACCCACGTGTGGATGCCAGCTCGAGGAAAACAGCAAGGCGATATTGAGTACGATTCTGGTTTGCTAAGAAAACGTTTTGGGATTGAACCCATTCAAGTAATTGACTTGAAAGCTTTAATGGGTGATCCTTCTGACAATATTCCTGGTGTGAAGGGCATTGGTGAAAAAACAGCGAGCACCCTTATTCAGCGTTTTGGGAGTGTGGAAAAGCTGTATCAATTTCTTGATGAACATCCTGAGGGAGACGAGCAGATCAAAGGAGCGCTTTTGCAAAAGCTTTTGACGGGCAAAGAAATGGCTTTTTTGAGTCAAGATTTGGCCCGCATTGATTGTCAGGTTCCTATTGATTTTGACTTGGAAGCTTGTCGAGTAACAAGCTACGATAAACAGCGAGCAGTGGAAATTTTTCAGCAACTTGGTTTTAAATCTCTCCAACGCTTGCTGCCTGCTGATGCCTTTGAACAGTCAGTGCAGGAGGCACTTTTTTAAAAAAGGAAATATGGCAAAAAAATCGCAACCCAAAATTGCTCTCGTTCATGACTATTTTTTTGAATTTGGTGGAGCAGAACGAGTCATGGAAGAACTCCATAGTATGTATCCCAAGGCACCCGTTTACACTGCCTTTTTTGATAAAAAATCACTTGCGAAAGATTGGCAACGCTTCAAAAATTGGGACTTGCGAGAAACTTGGATGGCTCGCTTGCCGTTTATTCACCAGTTATTTTCTCCATTCCGCGTTTTTGCATTTGCCGCTTTTCGTGATCTTGATTTAGCGGCCTATGACGTGGTGATTACTTCGACCAACGCTTATTTTGCGAAAGCCGTTAAAGTTCCCCAAGGAAAGCAGCTCTGTTACTGTCATACGCCGCCCAGAGTGCTCTATGGCTATACCACGAAAAGCAACTGGCGAGGGAATCCTATTACTCGAGTATTTGGTCAAATTTTAAATCATTTTACTCGGCCTTTAGATTTTGAAGCAGCACAAAATGTTGATGTTTTTGTGGCAAACTCTCAAGAAACAGCCCGACGCATCAAGAAATTTTACCACCGAGATAGCGAAGTAATTTTTCCACCAGTTGTAGCAGTGGATCGAGCAGAAAAATATTTGCAAAAACTTTCCACGCAAGCTCGCAAAGACTACCAAGAGCAAAAACAAAATGGCTATTATCTTTATGTGAACCGCTTAGTGCTCGCGAAGCATCCAGAAATTGCGGTACAAGTGGCGGCAGAACTGCAATTACCACTTAAGGTAGTTGGTTCGGGACCCATGCTTGCAGGATTGAAAGCACTATCTGGAGAGAAAACTGAATTTTTGGGTCAAGTTTCTGATGAAAATTTGCTTGAGTTGTATCGTGGGGCAAAAGCTTTGCTTTATCCGGTTGAAGATGAAGATTT
>CAZWOQ010000030.1:0-8076 GCA_964635585.1 uncultured Pseudomonadales bacterium
CTGCCACTGTGGTATACCTCCAATCATTCCGTTTGTTTTTTCTATATCTATAATATAACACTTTTCTTACCTTATTTCCCTCACTTCCTATTTTTTCAAACAAGAGCAACATTTCTTTATACCAACATCCAGCCTGACCACACAACCCTGCCAAAATCAAAAAACATCTAAATCGACCACTCGCGAACCGCTGACATCTAGCCTGACCACTCGCCAGACTATGACATCTAAATCGCTCTGTCGCGTTCAAAATCATGCCTTTGGACTTGTTCTCACGAACCAATATATTTTTGATTTTCACACATCGGATTAATTCTCTCAAATCCTGGAAAGCCCTTATTTACTGAGCTTTTCACACACTCACTTCTCAACCTTTGACATCAATACGACCGTCTCAACGTGTAGCGTGAGTTCCACTTGAATGGACTCTTCTCCGCCAGGAGAAAGATATTTCCCTACCGCTTGATATTGACCATTCTGATAATTGCCAGGAGTGACACTTTCAGTCAAAACCGTTGTCGGAGCAAGCACTTGATCCGAACTGAGTGAATTTTCAACATTCTTTTTCGGCGACTGGCTCAACAAAAGCACAAGTAATAAAACTGCCAAAAAACCCACTGCTAAAAACAACTGTTTTTTATTGTTATTCTTTTCTGAAACCTCTGGGTCAAACACTTCTTCTGCCATACATCCCTTCTCAAGCATTTGCTTTCCAACAAAATTTGATTGGGCTGATCTTACTGGCAAAGAGTCATTTTTGTCAAGGTGATATATTGGTATACATCTATATAAACAAGAGCGCTTGGAGTCAATCCAAGAGTAAAAAAGACCAAAAAAGTTCAGCACGCGAGAAATTCCCCTTGGCAGAAAGCAAAAAAGCTGACTACAATGCATGCGCATGGCAAAAAGTCTCGAAGAATGGAATTTCAATACGCCGATGATGCAACAGTACCTAGAACTGAAAAAACAGTATCCCGGCTGTTTGCTTTTTTTTCGGCTGGGCGATTTTTACGAAATGTTTCTTGATGATGCCAAAATTGCCGCCCAAACCCTGAATATTACCCTCACCGCAAGAAGCCGAGGCAGCGACGGGCGAATTCCGATGGCGGGCGTTCCCTTTCACGCGGTAGACAGCTATTTGGCGAAACTTGTTCAAGCTGGCTATAAAGTTGCCATTTGCGAGCAAGTCGGTGAAGTGAGTAAGGGACCAAATTTGGTGGAAAGACAAGTCATTCGCGTCGTTACTCCCGGTACACTTTTGGACGAAAACCAACTTGATCGCAAAGCCAACAATTATTTAGTCTGTCTCCATTGGCAAAAACAAAAACTTGGCTTGGCATTAGCGGATCTCTCAACCGGAAAATTCCAAACCACAGAAATTGCTGCTCATGACGGACAGTTAGCGAGTATCCTAAAAAACCAGCTGAGTGTTCTTGAACCAAGTGAAGTTTTGCTTCCAGAAGAAAATTACAATGATCCATTTTTCCTTAAACAACTGCAAAGCGTAGCGAAAAATATTGCCTGTTACCAAAACTGGTCAAGCTATGCAGCAGACGCGTTCAGCTTTCTTTGCCAACATTTTCACGTGAAAAATCTTGAAGCCTTTGGTTTTCACGTGAAAAATAAGTCGGGTTTAGACTTGGAAACCGCAAGCATTTTGCTGCATTACCTCAAGGAAACTCAAAAATCGGATTTAAGTCATATTCAACAACTTGACCAGCTTGACCAAAAAAATACCCTAAAACTTGACCAATCGACTATTCTTAATTTGGAACTTTTTAGCACTATTCGTGGAAATAAACGTCAAGGTTCACTCTTGGCACTCCTTGATCAGACAAA
Organism: uncultured Pseudomonadales bacterium; assembly: GCA_964635585.1. Lineage (GTDB taxonomy): Bacteria > Patescibacteriota > Microgenomatia > UBA1400 > PJMF01 > UBA1364. Next base: position 1,840 of record CAZWOQ010000030.1, read on the forward strand.
GACTGCCATGGGCGCCCGTTTTTTACGGAATCAGCTTGCCCAACCGCTCAAAGAAAAACAAAAAATTGAGGCTCGATTAGATGCCGTCGAAAGTCTTCTCAATCAAGATGAACTTCTCCTCCCCACTCAGGATTTACTTTCAGAAATTCCCGATTTGGAGAGAATTCTGGCGAAAATTGCCACTGGTATGGCTTTACCAGCTGATCTTTTGCGAATTGCACAAGCAATAGAAAATAGCCTTCTTTTAAAAATTCAAATCGAAAAAAATACTGAAAATCCACTTCTGCGACAGCAAGCCCAAGCCATTCAACAACCCCTACAACTCCTTGCTGAAAATATTCGCCATACACTCGTTGCTGAACCACCCACGGATCCCAAACAAGGTGCTCTGATTCGGAGCGGTGTTCACTTCCAGTTAGATGAAATGCGACAAATTATGAATAAGTCGCAAGACTGGATGAAAGCTTTAGAAATACAAGAAAAAAATCGCAGTGGTATTAGCACTCTAAAAGTTCGCTACAACAAGGTTTTTGGTTTTTACATTGAAATTAGCAAAGGTCAGCTCGACAAAATCCCCCAAAACTACCTGCGCAAACAAACACTTGTCAATGCTGAGCGTTTCATCACCCAAGAAATGAAAGAGCATGAAGAAATCATTCTTCAGCAACAAGAATTGAGCCAGAAACTTGAATATGAAATTTACTTACAACTCTGTGAGAATCTTCGCCAAGAAATCCCGGCTCTCCAAGAAACCGCCAAAGCCTTAGCAGAAATTGATTTGTTGGCGAGTTTTGCAGTGGTGGCCCGCCGGCAGCACTTCCAAAAACCCCAATTAGTTGAAGACAACACTTTAGTAATCGAAGAGGGTCGTCATCCGGTGGTCGAAAGCATCCTGCCGGCGGGCCAGTTTGTTCCCAATAACTGTTACCTTGGCAAAGAACCGCAACTCATGCTCATCACCGGACCAAATATGGCCGGCAAATCTGTTTATATCCGACAAGTGGCATTAATTATTTTGCTTGCCCATCTTGGAAGTTTTGTACCAGCAAAAAAAGCAAAGATTCCTCTTACAGACCAAATTTTTGTGCGCAGTGGCGCCGCTGATTCGATTAGTGATGGTCTCTCTACTTTTATGGTAGAAATGCTCGAGACTGCTTATATCCTTCGTCACGCGACAGAAAGAAGTTTCATTGTCATGGACGAAATTGGCCGAGGCACCAGCACTTATGACGGAATTAGTTTATCCTGGGCAATTGCTGAATATATTATTCAAAAAAAACCAGCTGCTAAAACACTCTTTGCCACACATTATCATGAATTACAAAAGCTTCAAACAATTTCCTCAAAAATTGCTAACTTTCAAATGGCCATTGAAGGTGAACACTTTCTTTATACACTTCTTCCCGGTGCGAGTTCTCACAGTCATGGCTTGACCGTTGCTCGGTTAGCTGGCTTACCTGATGAAGTCCTCCAAAATGCTCAACATTTTTTACAACAGTTAGAAAAAGACAGCTGGCTCAAAACACAAAATTCAACAAAAGAACAGCCAATAACAGAGACGGCTCATTCCACAGAGAAAGAAGAACTTTTTGAACAACTCCTCGGCCTCGACTTGAATCACTTCACACCACTTCAAGCTCTAAACACACTGATGACTTGGCAGGAAAAGTTTCAATTCGTTTCGAGCAAAAATACAAAAACAACTTCGCAAATAAAACAAAAATCGAAAAAAGGAAAAAATGCCCATTAACATTTTTTCAGAAAACTTAGTTGAAAAAATTGCCGCTGGTGAAGTAGTCAGTAACCCAGCCAGTATCCTCAAAGAACTGCTCGAAAATGCAGCAGACGCCAAAGCCTCGCGTATTGAGATTGAATTAGAAAATGCGGGACTCCTTCGGTTGCGCGTAAGCGACGATGGCCACGGTATTCCAATGGAAGATCTTCCTCTCGCTCTTCTCAATCATGCGAGTAGCAAAATACAAAACTTCGAAGACTTGCATTCCCTAAAAAGTTATGGCTTCCGAGGCGAAGCTTTAGCCAGTATTGCTTGTGTCAGTCAACTTTCGCTCCGTAGCCGCTGCCAGAAACCAAAAAGCCAGTTTGGTTGGGAACTTGTAGGAGAAAGCGTTCAAAAAGTTGGCATGCCTTTTGGCACTGTCGTCGAAATTCGAGAACTTTTTTATAACACTCCTGCCCGAAAAAAATTCCTCGATTCAGAAAAAAAAGAGCTCCAAAAAATTTTGCGCATCACTGAAGCCTTTGCGCTGAGTCAGCCCCACATTGCCCTCCAGCTCAAACATGAGCATAAGCTTTTGATTGATTGGCCAAATCAGAACCAAGCTCAGCGACTTCAGCAAGTTTTTACAAAAGATTTTTTTGAGCAACTTTTGTTTTTGGAAACAGAAGGAGAACATTTCCAGATACGTGGTTTTTTTGCCTTGCCCCAGCTTGCTACAGCCAAGCGAGGCCGTCAGTGGGTCTTCGTAAATGGTCGTCCTGTTGAAGAAAAAGTTTTTGCTCAAACTATTAAAAAGGCCTATGCTTCACTTATTCCGAAAACTGCTCAACCAGCTTTCTTTCTTTTTCTTGATGTTCCCAGCAATACTTTGGACGTTAATATTCATCCGCAAAAAACTCAAGTAAAAATTTTACACGAAAGAGAAATTGCTGGAGCACTTTTTTCAGCTCTGCAAAAACGTTTCGCTGAAGCAGAACTCATTTATCACCATGATAATGCCTTTTTGTATCCTCAAGAAATTCCTTCTTTAAGCAAAAAATTGCATCTGGCTGAGCACCTCAACCTTCAAGCCACCAATCAAGCGCTCCGCTTGCAGGGGCAAGCTTGGTCAGTCAAAAGCGATGATATCGACAAACAGGAAATTCTCCAGTTTGCTGGCCTCTATCTACTCCTCAACACGCAAGGCGGTCTCTTGCTCATCGACCAACATGCTGCCCACGAAAGAATTCTTTATGAGGAATTTCTTGAAAAATATCAACGGCAGGAAAACTTTGAAAGTTTGGCGCTCAGAGCCGCCGCTCCGCTGGCTCTGAGCGCCAGCGAAATCGCTGGCCTTGAAGAAAAAGAATCGGCTCTCGAAAAAATTGGCTTTCGTTTTCAGCGAAAAAGCAAACAACTTTTTTTGACTGGAATCCCCATAATTTTAACTGGAAGAAAAGATTATGAAAAAATCCTTTTAGAAATCTTGGAAGATCTGAATTTGCCACAAGAAAAACAAGTCTTGGATACTCTGAGCCAGCGAGCAATTTTTTATCTGGCTTGTCGCAGTAGCATTAAGGCGAATGAATTTTTGACGATGACTGAACGGCGACGTCTCGTAAAAAAGCTGCAAAGCTGCCGAAATCCTTATACTTGTCCACATGGTCGCCCTACTCAAGTGTTGATCAGTCAGAATAATGTTGAGAAACTTTTTCACCGCAGTTAACTTTCTTTTATGGAAATGCTAGAATGAAAATATGCAAAAGCTCCTTGCCTTTTTCACACAGAAATCCATCCAGGATTTGAGTAAACAGTTTGGATCATTTTTCCGAGAACTTCCCCATTTGCCGAAAAGTGCACGAAAAGTGCTGGCTGATCTTTTACCATACTTTGTTTTTGTTTTTGCGATCATCTTCCTCAGCACTTTTGCTTTCGCTTTACTTGGCCTGAAACACTTTGTCTTTCGCTGGGGAGTTTTTGAACCTTTTCGTCTCTTGAGTTGGGGCATTGATATTTTGATTGCCTTGCTTTTTCTGGCCGCCTTCGAGAGTTTGCGTCGAAAAGAGGCCATTGGTTGGTACGCCCTTTTTTCTACTACTTGGCTTTCAGCTTTGAAGCATCTTTTTGAGATGGCTTGGGGTCTAACCGGTTGGTTTGCAGGTCTAATATCTCTGTTTTTAAGTCTTTATCTGCTCTATGAGCTACAAACAGAGTTTTCTTTGGGAAATACAGTCGCTACTCGAACAACCGCCAAAAAAAACCTGAAATCCTCAGGAAAGCGCAAAGCAAAAAAGAAATAGTATGACTTACCAAAATATCGTTGATCTTCTTGGGAATGAAGCGAAATATTTATTGGCGCATCAGTGTGTTCAGTTACCAAAAGAGCTTTTTCATGAGCCTTCATCCAATCACGTCAAAGAAGTTTTCAGCCAAAGTGACCGGAATGATCGCGTCATTGAAAATCTTGAACGTCTCTATGGGCATGGTCGACTCGGGCATACTGGTTATCTGTCGATACTACCGGTTGATCAGGATGTTGAACATAATGCTTCTTACTCTTTCTACAAAAATCCACTTTATTTTGACCCAGAAAACATTCTTCGCCTGGCAATCACGGCTGAATGCAATGGAATTGCTTCAACTTTAGGAACTTTGGGAGCTGTGGCAAAAAAATATGCTGAACGCATCCCTTTCATTGTTAAACTCAATCACAACGAACTCTTAACCTATCCGAACAAATGGGACCAAATCTTTTTTGCTTCCGTACGGCAAGCAGCAGAAATGGGCGCCGTGGCGGTGGGCGCCACTATTTATTTTGGCTCTGCCGAATCAAATCGGCAAATTCAAGAAGTTTCCAGAGCATTTGAAGAAGCTCACCACCTTGGTTTAGCAACCATTCTTTGGGCCTATCCTCGAAATGCAGCCTGGAAAAACAAAAGCAGTGACTACCAAGAAGCTGCTGATATTACCTCCTATGCGAATCATTTGGGGGTTACTATTGAGGCCGATATTATTAAACAAAAATTACCAAACTCCGATGGAGCCTTTCGTCATTTTGCTTTTGCGAAAGAAAATAAAGAGATGTACGAGAGTTTAGGAAGTGAAAATCCCATCGACCTGCTTCGTATTCAAGCAATGAATTGCTATGCTGGACGCATCAATCTCCTGAGTTCCGGTGGTGAAAGCGCAGCCGATGGCGATTATCAAAGGGATTTACAGGCAGCCATTCGTGCAGCAGTTATCAATAAACGCGGTGGCGGCAATGGACTCATTATGGGTCGCAAAGCCTTCAAACGGCCTTTTGATGAAGGTGTGAAAATCATCCAAGCTGTCCAAGACGTTTACCTCGAAGATCGGATCACAGTTGCGTGATTTATATTGATTTACCAATATTTTCTATATATTTTCTGAATTTCTGCAAAGCCTGCTGTCGTTGGGAAATTTCGTTCTTTTTCTTTGGACCCAGTTGGGCATAGGATTCACTAAAACCATCAGGAATAAAAACTGAATCATAACCAAAACCCTCACCAGGAAGAATTTCCTTGGCAATTTGTCCGTAAATCATGGCTGAAAAAAAATGACTCTGCTGGTTTTTTGGTTCATAAAAACACAACACGGTTTGAAAAGTCGCCTTACGATTCTGGTAATTCTGCATCCTTGCCAAGAGTGCCAAGCAGCGTTCTTCATCAGTCCCAGAAAACCAGCGATTCGAATGCACCCCAGGAAACCCAGGCTCAGCCACTAATTCTAAGCCAGAATCATCTGCCAAACAGGGAAGACCAGAAAGTTCAGCATACTGGCGAGCTTTCAGTTCCGCATTTCCCTCTAAAGTTGTTGCGCTTTCTTCGATATCTTGCGGCAGAATCTGGCCAAACTTCTCTTGGGCTTCATTGACACTGAAAAGCTGAATTGGCAAATCAGCCAATATGCTTTTGATCTCCCGGATCTTTCCTGGATTATTACTCGCTATAAGTATTTTCATAAGAAAAAAGGCCGCTGTAGCGGCCTTTCTTTGTTTTATCGTTTTTAGCGACCACCTAGTAAACCACCTAAACCACCGGTCATACTTTGCAATTTTCTTGCAGCAATTTCCTGAGATTTTTTAATTGCCTCGTTTAAAGCCTTCACAAGTTCATCACTGTGAATGCCTTGAACAGAAACGTCTCTGACGACTTGAGCAGCCGTCATGGTTACGGTAATGTCACCACGAGTTACGACCACCTCTTCTGCTGAGAGTTCGTCCTGCATCTGTTTGGCCTGCTTGCGAAGTTTGTTAAGATCGCCCAGCTGACCCATTATTCCACCTGCCATAGGTATCCTTTCTGATTCTGCGCATTGCAGCTCTTTTTTTCATTTTATTATATTAAGGCATCTTTCGCCATCACTAGAAAATCTTCACCGGGAGCATCCTTTGAAATCGTCTCGGGTTCTTGATGCTCCTTGGCTAAAACAAACTGGAATTGCAAATCTTGCCCAAAAAGCTCGTGGCATTTCTGACTCAATAAAGTTTGATTTTTCAC
>CAZWOQ010000031.1:0-8005 GCA_964635585.1 uncultured Pseudomonadales bacterium
AATTATTTCCCACAGTAAATGTTACAATAGCCCTCATGTCCAGCGCAAAAAAATATTTCATTCAAGTTTATGGTTGCCAGGCTAATAAAAGTGATGCAGAACGTCTCGCTGCGGTCTACGAGGAACGCGGTTTCCAAGCTGCCGAATCATGGGAAGATTGTGACGAACTCATTTTAGTTACTTGTGGAATTCGCGAACGAGCAGAAGACCGAGTGCGCGCCTTTTTGCTCAAGGTTGTCAATTTTTACCAAGAAGCCGGTAAAATTCGACCCCGCATCATTTTTTCTGGCTGCATGTTGCATCATGGTAAAGAAAAACTGCAAAAAATGTTGCCAATGGTCGATGATTACATCCCTACCAATCAAATGGCTTTTCGTAAAAAAGCCATCCGCCATGATGGCAAGCACGCTTTTGTCCCAATTTCGGTTGGTTGTAATTCTTTCTGCACCTACTGTATCGTGCCTTATGCCCGCGGCCGAGAAAAATCTCGACCAATTGAGGATATTTTGGCTGAAATTCAAGGTTTGGCACAAAAAGGCTATAGTGAAATCACTTTACTTGGCCAAAATGTCAATTCCTGGGGCTTAGAAAAAGTTGGCATTAGTTCGCGCAAAATGCTCCTCCATGGAGATCTGAAAAGAGAAGACTTGCCAAGCAACCAATCTCAGTATTTAGATTTCGAGGGCGTGCCTCCTTTTGTTCATCTTTTACAAGAAGTTTCCAAATTTCCTGAAATTACGGTCATTCGTTTTATGAGCAGTAATCCCTGGGATTTTCATGATGAGCTGATTGCAGAAATCGCTCAAAATAAAAAAATTGATCGCTTCATCCACTTGCCAGTGCAATCCGGCAGTAACAGCGTTCTCTACCGAATGAATCGAGGCTATACCCGTGAAGATTATCTGCGCGTGGTCAAAAAATTGCGTGCGGCCGATCCAAGCATTACGCTTGGTACTGACATTATTGTTGGCTTTCCAGGTGAAACAGATGAGGAATTTGCCGACACACTTGATTTAGCCAAACAAGTTGATTGGCAGGTTGCTTTTGTTAATATCTATTCACCCCGACCAGGGACTGCCTCCGTCAAACTCTATCCCGACGATGTGCCTTTTCCTGTCAAAAAGAAACGCTGGCAAATTCTGGAAGAAGCCATCAATAAAAAACACTTGGATCATCGGCCAAAAGTTGTTTAATTTCCCTGCTATAATAGAAGTATGGAAACAAAACCATTGATTTTTTCCCTTGTCGGCAGTACTGCCTCAGGAAAAACGGCCCTCGCGCTGCGCTTAGCCGAGTTCTTTGCGGAACAAAACAAACAAGGCCAAATTCATCTGCTCTCGGCCGATTCCCGACAAGTGTATTCTGGTTTGGAAATTTTAAGTGCCGCAGATATTCCAAAAAATTGGCAAAAAATTCAGCAAAATCATGAAAAAATTTGGCAAAACCCTAAAAAAAATATTTTTCTGCACGGTGTGAGTCTCATTGATGTCACGGAAGATTGGTCCGCGGCCCATTTTTACCGACTCTACGAAAACACAAAAAAAAATCTGGGCACAGATGACATTTTAATTATTGTTGGTGGCACTGCTTTCTACCAAAAACAACTGCAACAGCGCGCTGAGAGTCTTTTTCATCAGCCAAATTTGGCCTTAAGAGCTGAACTCAACACATACAGCGTCGAAGCACTGCAAAGCCTTCTCCAAACTGTAAACCCAAAGCGTTTTGCTGCCATGAATCAATCAGATCGGGCGAATCCTCGCCGACTCATTCGTGCCATTGAACTTGGTCAAGCCGCTGAAAAAGAAAAAATGGGAAAAACTTCTGTAGAAACATCTGTAGAAACAGAGGAGAAGAGTGGGCGGCCGCTCTGCTTCCTGCTACCAAGCTCTCCAACAAGCCGCCAAGAAAAAATTCAGCAACGACTCGAGGGCCGCTTCGCGGCCGCCCAACAAGAAGTTGCGCAGCTCCTTCCCATCTTTCGAAAGCAACCAAAGCTTCCTGCCTTTTCCAGCACGGGCTTTCTTCCTTTAGCAGCTTGGCTCATGGGGGAAATTTCACAAACCGACTGCCGAACTCGTTGGTTTCGTGAAGAACTTCAGTATGCCAAACGACAAGACCTGTGGTGGAAACAAGCTGATTTTGTGTTTCGCTTGTCTGCAGATCCCCAAAGTCAATTTTTGGAAGTATTACAGAAGCTCAAACAAAAGGAAATTCCAAAAAATTAAAGCTAAAAAATGAGAGAAAATACAAAGGTTGTACTGTAAAAAAAAATTGGCCATGCTATAGTAAAAGCATGGCAGAACTGCATTCCAATCCCGTCCAAAAAAGTGAAATTACCGTCAAAATTTCACCCTCCATTCTTATTTATGCTGCCGCTTTCGTGGCGGGCTTTTTCTTGCTCTTAAAAATCAAATCCATTATTTTCGTACTCTTAATTGCCTACATTATTAGTGTTGGTCTTAACAAGGCAATCAACAAACTTCAAGCAAAATATCGAATGCGCCGAGGAATGGCAGCGGCTTTAGTGTATCTTCTTTTTATCTTGGTAATTGGTTCTTTTCTTTCTTTCGTCGTTCCACCCTTGGTGAACGAATCTGCTGTTCTCTTCAGTGGTCTGAATTCTTCCTTTGATCAAGAACATCTTTTCGGTTACGAACTGAATTTTGATGGGCTCTCAAAAGTATTGAGCACCTTTGGCAGCTCCATTTCGACCGCTTTTTCGGTCATTAGTTCAACTTTCTCTGGTGTTTTTGTGGCCATTACCACACTCATCATTTCTCTTTACATTACTTTGGACCGGCCACAATATAGTGATCGTTTAGCAGGTTTGACGAAAAACAAAAAATATTTGCGGATCTTGGGTGATTTCATGATGGAAGTTGATGATCAATTGGGAAATTGGATCCGAGGAGAAGTCATTTTGATGACAATCATCGGTATTCTTACTTTCATTGCTGCCTTAGTCGTCGGAGTACCCTACGCGCTTCCTCTGGCTATTTTTGCTGGACTGATGGAAGTTGTTCCCAATGTCGGACCTTTGGCTACGGCCATTGTTGCTGCCTTGGTTGCTTGGGTAAGTTTGGGCTGGCCAAGTGCGGTCGTGATGATTGTCGCTTGTATTGTCATTCAGCAATTAGAGAATAACTTGATCGTTCCACGAATTATGAAGAGTAATGTTGGATTGAATCCTTTGACCTCTATCATTAGTATTTTGCTCGGGGCGAATCTCTTCGGAATTCTCGGGGCTTTGCTGGCAATTCCGGTCGTTATTGTTGCCCGAAGTTTCTACTTTGCTTGGAATAAAAACAATTAAAGGATTGAGCCGAGTTCTCACTGCTTGACTTCGCTTTTTTTTCGGATACCATGAAGCTATGCTTTTGCTTTCTTTCAGTGAAATAGGGAAGGGTTCAACCTCAGTGACTCTGCCTTTATTTCGCAGTCCCGTTAGTGCGGGTTTTCCCAGTTTTGCGGATGATGAGGTCAAAACAAAAATTGATCTTAATCAACAACTCATCCCACATCCCGCCGCCACATTTCTGCTGCGAGCCGTTGGCGAATCAATGCTCGCTGCCGGAATTTTTCCCGGCGACTTGCTTCTGGTTGACCGCAGCCTTGCTGCCAAAGTGGGGGACATTGTTGTTGCTTGCCACCAAGGGGAGTTTCTCGTCAAACGTCTCGAAAAAAAACAAGAGCAGCTCATCCTTGTTGCTGAAAACCCAAATTTTACTTTTTCTCCCTTAGCTCTTGATGAAAATACTGAGCTTTGGGGAGTAGTGGCGGCAGTCATTCGCGACTACAGCACAAAAAGAAAATCAGCAGCTCCACACTATGTCTGAAAAACTTTACATTTTAGCGGATGCCAATAATTTTTTCGCATCTTGCGAAAGGGTCTTTCAACCACAGTATCGCCAAAAACCCGTCGTCGTTCTCTCCAATAACGATGGTTGCGTTGTCTCTCGTTCCGCCGAAGCCAAAGCGCTTGGAATTCCCATGGGGAAACCTTACTTCCAACTAAAAGAACTTTTGCAGAAAAAAAAGGTTAAAGTCTTTTCTTCCAATTTTGAACTCTATAGTGATTTTTCTCATCGTTTGATGAGCCTGCTGCAGGCTGCTTGTCCAGACTTAGAACAATACTCAGTCGATGAAGCCTTTTTACCAAGCACTCTTGATAGAAAAAATGCCCAACAACTGGCTCAACAACTCCACCAAAATCTCTTACAACAACTAAGCTTGCCAGTCTCTTTTGGCATTGCAACCAGCAAAACACTCGCCAAATTGGCCAATCACCTTGCAAAAAAGACTCCAACTGGAGTCTTTCTGTGGCCAGAAAATCCCCTTGAAGCACAACAACTCCTCAGCAATACCGATGTCCACGAAATTTGGGGCATTGGTGGACAATCAGCTCGGAAACTTTATCAAATGGGCATTCAAACTGCCTGGCAATTTCAAAAAATGAATCCCTTACTCGTAAAAAGCCAACTTGGCATCATGGGCCAACGGATCCAAAGTGAACTCGCAGGTCAAGATTGCCTCAGCGAAATTCGCTCTAGCCAAGACCAAAAAGCCATTCTCTGTAGCCGCTCCTTCGGGCAGAGCCTTCGGGACCAACAAAGTCTGCGCAGCGCCTTAGCCAGCTTTGTCGAAGAAGCTTGCCAAAAACTTCAACAGCAGAAAAGCTGCGCAAGCAGCTTTAGTTTCTTTCTGCAACAAAAAGCCACGGCTGAACAACTCTCTCAGCGCCAAAGTCAATTTTTTCATCTCCCGCAAGCTTCGGCCTATCCGGCCGATTTTTTGCAACTCATCACTGCTGAACTGCCAAAACTTTTTGATGCCAGCAAAAGTTATCACAAAGCCGGAGTTTGCTTTTTTGATCTCCAAAAAGCCCAACACTTTCAGGCTTCCTTACTTGAAATTGAGCAAACTCCTAAAAACCTGCGCCACGAAAAACTGCTTGATTCACTGCAGAGGCTGCGGCGGCGTTTTGGCCAACACAGCCTTCATTTCGCCAGCAGCCAACTAGACCACCACTGGCAGAGTAGGCAGGACCGCCGCAGCCCACGTTTTAGCACTCGCCTTAATGAAATTCCACTTGCTCACTGATTGCCTACAAAAAACAACGCTGCTTCCACCACTTGAAAAAACTTGCTACACTGAGAGGATATGCTTTGGCAACTGCTCGCCGCGGCTTTGGCTTTCGTCGCTATTTGGATTGGCTCTGGTTTGGCCATTAAATCTGTAGAAAGACTTTCCCAAAGTCTGCGCATTTCTTCCTTTAGCGTTTCTTTTGTTTTGCTCGGACTTTTTACTTCTCTCAGCGAATTGTCGGTGGGAGTAAATGCCGTGCTGGCTGGTGATCCAGAAATTTATGTTGGCAATTTGATTGGCGCTTCGATTGTTCTTTTTATGCTGATCATTCCCTTGTTGGCAGTTTTGGGGCGGCCGATTCAAATTCGTCCAGAACTCCAAGGTTTCCGTTTGCCAGCTTCCCTTTTTGTAATTGCCTTACCAGTACTGCTCGTAATGGATGGGAGTTTGAGTAAAACGGATGCTTGGTCAACCATTTTGCTTTTTGTCTTGCTGGTTTTGGGGATGCAACAGAAAAAACAGAATGTTTTTGAAAAAGTCCGCCGTTTTAGCAACAAGACTCGGCTGAAACTTGGCAAAGAGCTGCTGCGGATTCTTTTTGCTGTGGCAATTATTTTTATTGCGAGCCGAATTTTGGTTGAGCAGACGCTCTTTTTTGCTGAATGGCTCGGAGTAAGTCCTTTCTTGTTGAGTTTGTTGTTTATTGCTTTTGGCACAAATTTGCCAGAACTTTCTTTAGTGATTCGTTCTCTGTTTTTGAAAAACAATCAAGTTGCTTTTGGTGATTACATTGGCTCGGCAGCATTTAATACGCTAATCCTTGGCGGTCTCACTTTGCTCTATGGTGAGAAAGTCCTCCTGAATCACAACTATCTCTACAGTTTGCTTTTTTTGCTGGGCGGCCTCACACTTTTTTACTGGTTCGCGCGCAGCAAGAACACTTTGAGCCGCATGGAAGGTTTGGTTCTCTTGATTTGGTACGCTTTGTTTTTATACTTTGAGATTCAAAGTTTTGCCTAGAAACTGAGACTTGAGATTTTTAGCAGTCAATGAATGACTCTGCTAATTTTCAGTCTTGAGTATTTTTGTTGATGTATCAAGATGTATTTTGATGTTTTTTGATTTATTTTGATGCAATCACTTTATAAACATATCTCTCTCACTATTCAGATAAATCAGTTCTTGATAGAATACCCTTATGAAGGTCATTTTACCAAAAATAGTTTTACCAGAAGCAAAGCGTCAACGTCTTTTGTTAATTTCTGCTGGCTTGCTCTTACTCACCGTTGTGTATTGGGCGTTCTTTTCAGTTTTCCGAATGCCGGTATCCGAAAATTTTTCTATCAAAGAAAACACCCTACTCGTAGCCTCAAGATTTGCTGTTTTAACGAAGGATTATTCTCTAGGTGACCTGATGATTGTTAAAAGTAAGATGCAATCACATTCTCTCGATGTGGCTGTCATTGTAGACTACAACCAAGCGACAGATAGCTACATCGTCAAAGCTACCCAGTTTAACGATGTTGTAACTCGACAGGAATTTGTGGCCAAAGTGATGCTTCCCAAACTCCACCCAGAGGTTCTTGCTTCTCTGCTTTCACAGCACTATGGAAATGCCTACGAAGAGGAACAAAACCTCGATGAGAGTACTGCCCCTTCAAGATCTGATCTTATAGAAACATACAGAAAAGAATTGCAGGTTGATTGCGCTAACAATAACCCAATTTATTCTGAGGATAAAAATGCTGTTGCTTGCATAATTGATCAAAAATATGTTGTCGGGAGAAAATTAGCTGTTACTACCAAAAACTCCGCTGAAAACTTTTTTGGGACTACATCAATGTCTGATGGCAACTACTACCGACTTTATGAAGAAACTGGAAGGTTTTCTCGTGGCGAAAAAGAATATATCGCTTATGCAGATTATCCTTCAATGTTTACCGATGCTGGTTTTTATGGAAGCGACCTAGACGAAGTCTATAGTCGAATTTTTGAAATCGACACGGAGAAACAAACGCTCAAAGTAGTTGCTGATCCATTTATGTTCTCTAACGAATTGCTCCGTGAGTGGTTTTTAAGACGAAGGACACCCCAATTTATACTTTCGAGCGATCAGAATAAAGAATATCGATTATCACCTGATGGAAGATATTTACTCGCCGAATTGGTAGATTGTACTGGTTGCGACACCATTGCTAAAGAAGCCGTTATCGATCTTCTGAAGCAAAATATTGTTAGCATTGGCATGGTATATCTAAAGGAAGACGCCACGATGACCTGGCTTAATAACAACACTCTAGAATGGTACGAAGGAAAATATCTTCAAAGCGACGATGCGGATCATAGCTATCTGGGAAGTGGCTATGTTCTTACAAACATGGGAAGAAGAACGAGAAGTTTTTAATTAAGCAGTTTTCCGAGAGATTTTGAAAAGAAGATTCTCAAAGAGAATTATCTTCACCTAATATCAGCACAGAAATGAGAGTTTTTGGAGTCTAAAGGTTTTTTCTGAGCGAGAGACGGGACTCGAACCCGCGACCTTCTCCTTGGCAAGGAGACATTCTAGCCACTGAACTACTCTCGCTTTTTAAAGTGCCAAGCCTTGGAATCGAACCAAGATCCCATGTTTTTCAGACATGTGCCGTGACCAACTTGGCTAGCTTGGCAGCAATGCTTTGTATTTTAGCGGATTTCGCTAAAAACTCCACCAGTAGTCGGTCTTGGTGGGCAATACAGGGCTCGGACCTGTGACCTCCCGGATGTAAACCGGACGCTCTAACCAACTGAGCTAATTGCCCCGTACGTTAGACCTCCCGGATGTAAACCGGACGCTCTAACCAACTGAGCTAATTGCCCCGTACGTTAGACCTCCCGGATGTAAACCGGACGCTCTAACCAACTGAGCTAATTGCCCCGTACG
>CAZWOQ010000032.1:0-7959 GCA_964635585.1 uncultured Pseudomonadales bacterium
AATAGTTATCACTTTGTTTTGAGTCGTCAAAGTAGTAGTGGCCGGATGGGAAGTAATTTGGGATTTCTCAATTTTCTTCTCAATCTTCTCGCCGTTATCTCTCCAGCTTTGGGCGGACTCATTATTGCGAGTTTGGGGTATCGAGTGCTGTTTTTGCTTGGTTTTGTGCTGATTCTTTTAGCGCTTATTCTGGCCATTTCTTTTCAACCAGTCCCAGTGAGAGATAAAATTTCTTGGCAAGAGTTTTTAAGCTGGCTAAAAGAACCGGGCTTTCGACGGCTTGCTTTTTCCTTTTGGGGCCGTTATGCAAATGATGCAATCATCACGCTTTGGCCTTTGTACGTCTTTTTACTTTGGGGAAGTACGCAAGGAGTTGGGGCACTCTATAGTGCTTCGATGTTTTTGGCAATGATTATTCAATACGTAGCGGGGCCACTGCTTGATAAACGAGATGACAAAAAACCTTTTTATTTCTCTGGAGCTTTTTTGTCCGTCATTTGGTTCTTACGAGTTTTTGTTGTCAGGATTTGGACGGTTGCGGTGGTTGATACTTTTGAACGACTTACCGCAAGTTTTCATTGGTTGTTTTTTGATCGTAGCTGGTTGTTGCGCGGAAAGGGAAGTCAGGCGCTCTCGTATTTTGTCTATCGACAGATGTTAATGGCGGTTTTTGGTATCTTCTTTTGGTTCTTTGTTGCTTTGCTATTTTTGACTTTTGGACATGCTTGGCAGTTTCTGTTTATTTTTGGTGCGCAGTCGGTTTTATTGACTCTTTTGGTGCAAAAGCACAAAGGTGGAAGTCTTTTTACCCCACAATCACCAGTTTCTTAATTGTTTGCATGATTTATTTCTGACTCTCCGACTATATTAAAGTCAGGAGATTGCGTTTATGTCATTTTTTCCTCGGGAAAAAAAAGATACTCAACAAAGGGCTTTGAAAAAACGGCAAAGTGTTCTTCAACAGTGGCAACCAGGTAAATATCAAGAACTTTTTGAAACTCCATTCGATGTTGAAAGAGCTGGAAGTCGAAACTGTGAGAATCTCGTTGGTTCTGTGGCTATTCCCCTTGGTGTGGCAGGCCCAGTGAAAATACAAGCGACTTGCTTAACAGGTGAGTACCTGCTGCCTTTAGCAACGACAGAAGGAGCGCTTGTAGCAAGTGTTAATCGAGGATTAAAAGCCATCAATGAGGCTGGAGGAGTGCAAATCCTTTCTCGAAAAATAGGTATGAGTCGAGCCCCAGTTTTTAATTGTCAAACAATAGAAAATGCAGCAAACTTGGCGCTACGACTTCAAGAAAAGATCTTGCAAAAACAACTTCAAAAATGGGCAGAGGAAACGAGCCAACATTTACAACTCAAAGAACTCCAAAGCTGGCAACGAGGGCCATTACTTTATTTAAGATTGGTTTTTAACACTGATGAAGCAATGGGAATGAACATGGTTAGCGTGGCAACACAAAAAATAGCTGAAGAGCTGGAAAAAAAGTTTTCACAGGTTGAGTTGGTGAGTTTATCCAGTAATGTTTGTGTTGATAAAAAAACTTCTGCAATAAATCAGCTTTTTGGTAGAGGTTATGCCATTCAAGCTTCCGTCAAACTTTCAGAAAAGATTATTCAAACAGTTCTCAAAACAAGCGCCGCAGAAATCTTTCGCGTTCACCATTATAAAAACCTTGTTGGTAGCAATGTCGCCGCATCTCTGGAACAAAACATGCAAGTGGCAAACGTGGTAGCGGCATTTTTTCTTGCAACAGGGCAAGATCCTGCGCATGTCGTTGAAGCGAGCCAAGCGAGTGTTTTTATGGAAGTGCAGGGAAAAAGTCTTTTCCTTGCATTGACGGCGAATAATCTTAACTTAGGAACCGTTGGTGGTGGAACTTGGCTCCCAGCTCAAAGTCAAGCCCGTTCATTAATTGCCCAAGGGAAAAACCTGAGTGCCCAGGAATTAGCCGAAGTTTTAGCTGCGGCAATTTTGGCAGCGGAACTTTCTGGAGCAGCAGCTTTGGCAAGCCAAAGTTTAGCTCGGGCACACCAAAGACTTGGTCAAGGTAAAGGACAAAATGCGTAAAAGCCAAACTCTGTCCGAAGTAGGAATTGTTGCCTATGGTTGTTCTTTACCTCAGAGAAAGATCTCAAGCCAAGAAATTGCCTTGGGTCGACAAAAAAGTCCCGACATTCCGCTGAGTCTTGGTATTCACAGCAAAACTTTTCCTCAAAAAGATGAAGATTCGATTACCTTTGCAGTTGCAGCTGGGAAACAAGCTTTAGAACGCTTAACAGCAGCGAATTTTGCGATATCCGAGCTTGGAGCGCTTTTCGTTGGAAGTGAGAGCCATCCCTATGCTGTGAAGCCGAGTGGGACGGTGATTCAAAGTGCTTTGGGTTTGCCAGAAACTTTAGCTCTGGCGGACTTACAGTTCGCCTGCAAGGCAGGGACACAATCGATGCAAATTGTGGCGCAATACTTGCGAGCAGGGCAAATAACTTTGGGTATGGCGATTGGTGCTGATACCGCTCAGGCTCGGCCAGCTGATGTTTTAGAATTTACGGCGGCGGCGGGCGCCGCCGCCTATATCCTTGGTAAGGAAAAAATCTTGGCTAAATTAATAGCCAGCGTTTCGCTTGCTTCCGATACTCCGGATTTTTGGCGACGACCAGGACAACTTTACCCGCAACATGCTGGCCGTTTTACTGGTGAACCAGCATATTTCAAACATGTTAGTAAAGCAACTCAGATGCTT
The DNA here is from genome assembly GCA_964635585.1 of uncultured Pseudomonadales bacterium. Taxonomy (GTDB): domain Bacteria; phylum Patescibacteriota; class Microgenomatia; order UBA1400; family PJMF01; genus UBA1364. Next base: position 2,745 of record CAZWOQ010000032.1, read on the forward strand.
CTGAAAAAAACGGAGCTAAAGCCCGAGGATATTGACTTCTGTATTTTCCATACACCCAATGCAAAATTTCCCGAACAGGTGGCGAGTCGTCTTGGTTTTCAACCACAACAACTGGCGGCCGCTTTAATAGTGAAAGAAATCGGCAACACCTACGCGGCCGCCAGTTTATTAGCACTAGCAGCGGTATTGGATCAGGCCCAGGCTGGACAAAAAATTCTCATGACTTCATATGGTTCTGGTTCTGGAGCGGATAGTTTTCTTTTTGAAACAACAGAAGAACTTGTTCAACAACGTCAAAACTGGTCGAGGCTTTTGTCGACACAGATTTCGGCACTTCAATCTGTAAATTTCCTAGATTTCTTACAACAGACAGGAACTGCGCTATGAAAACTTTGCGCATCATTGGTACGGCAATCACAGATTTTGGTGAACTTTATGATAAAAGTTTATCTGATTTATTTCGTGAAGCGGTAGATGAGGCTTTGCTTGATGCTCAACTTCCAGCATCAGCAATAGAAGCAGTTTTTGTTGCGAATAAAGCAGGGGGAAGTTTTAATCATCAACGACATTTAAATGCTTTGGTAAGTCAATTTTTTCCCCACTACCCACCTGCAATGCGAATTGAAGGAGCTTGCGCTTCTGGTTCTTTAGCAGTTCTTGCTGCGGAACAGGCTCTGCTCAGCGGAATATATGAAACAGTTTTGGTGGTGGGTGCAGAAAAGATGACCGATGTTTCAAGTGCTGAGACAACGGCAATTTTAGCAAGTGCTGCTGATCACGAAAAAGAATATGCTTCAACTTTTCCTGCGCTCTATGCACTTTTGGCAGATTATCACATGCAAAAATTTGGCACAACACGCGAAGAATTGTCCGCAGTAGTCGTAAAGAATCATCAACATGCTTTGCAAAATCCTCACGCGCAATTTCACAAAGCACTGAGCGCCGCCGCGGTTTCAAGGTCTGCTTTGGTTGCAAGTCCATTGCGAGTTCTTGATTGTTCACCAATTTCTGATGGCGCGGCGGCGCTCATTCTCAGCAGTAAACCTTTGCCAGCGAAAGCCGAAGTTTTGGGTTTTGGACAGGGTCAAGATGCTCTTGCTCTTGCTGATAGAGACGACATTTCAGGGTTAAATGCGACTAAAAAAGCATTGAGCAATGCAATTAAAATGTCAAAATTGAGTATAAAAAATATTGATGCAGCAGAGGTCCATGATTGCTTTAGTATTGCCGAAATTTTGGCAGTAGAAGATTTGGGCTTTTGTCCAAAAGGAATGGGAGGCAAATGGATCGCGAGCGGATCGGCAACTTTTGGTGCAAAGGTCGTGATTAATCCATCCGGTGGTTTGAAAGCTTGTGGACATCCAGTCGGAGCAACGGGTGTAAAGCAGATTGCTTTTTTGAGTCAACAAATTGCTGCGGGAAAGTTTGCACATGCGTTATCACATAATGTCGGTGGCAGTGGGGCAACGGCAGTTGTTCATATTTTAGGTCCTGCGGCAGCAGTAAAGGGGATTAAAAAATAATGCAAGCAATTGAGTATTGGCGTCACAATAAAACATGGGCAAAAGATCTTGGAAAAAAAGGTAAGGTGTTGGCAGCTACGGAGGTTTTTGTTGGAGCAGAAGAGCAAGAAAAGCAATTACCCTATTTTTATGTTTTGGTGGATTTTGGGAAAGAGAGGAAAACGATGATGGCTGCCTTGGGTGAAAATTTGCGGGCGGGAGATGAAGTGGAAGTGGTTTTTCGTAAACTTGCTGAGTCTACTCCAGAAGCAATTATTCATTATGGTTTGAAAGTGAGGAAATGTTCATGAGAACGGGGCGCTTTTTTCCTGGCAAGCTCATTCTTTCTGGTGAACACAGTGTGGTTTATGGTTATCCTGCTTTAGCAGCGAGTATTGATTTAGGAATTCAAATGAGATTACAACCAGCTCAAAGGCCAGTTGTTGATCCCTATGTCCAGCATATTTTTAGTATTTTTCAGCAACAAATGGGGATAGAAAAGTTGCGAAATTTTGAGCTTGATATTCAGAGTACTTTGCCACAGAAGTCCGGTCTGGGTTCATCAGCGGCTTTTGCCGCGGCGCTTTTTGATGCTTTATTTGCCTTTTACGACTTCCCAGAGCCAGATGAAGAGAAGCTCTTTCAACTTGTTTGGCAAGCAGAGAATTTTGTGCACGGTAATTCAAGCGGTCTTGATCCTGCGGTTGTAGTGAGTGCTGGGATTATTCATTTCCAAAAACAAGAAAAATTCCAAAAAAGAGGGTTAGTTTTAGGAAAAAATTGGCAAAAACAGGACTTATATCTTTGGGATACAGGTCCAGCAAGTGAAAGCACAAAAGAGATGGTAGAAAGGGTTGCTGAACTTGCAAAGAGTCCAAAAGGAAAACTGCTTCTACAAAAAATTTCTCAATGTAGTGAAGTAATTGAAGCGAACTTTTTAAAAGATAAAGTTGAAACGAGCCCTTTTTGGGAAAATCACCAATTGTTGAACGAAATTGGGGTTGTTGGAAATACAGCAAATGAGCAAATACAGCAACTTCGCAAATACGGAATTGATTGTAAAATTGTTGGGGCTGGAGGAATAAAAACTGGGTCTGGATTTATTCTTGTTTTGCCAGCGACTCAGCAACAAATGGCTATAGCTGAAAAGATCTTTTTGGAAAAAAGAAATCGTTTCTATCGTATTCGGCTCAATAATACAAAGGAGAAAAATGAAAAAAGCAACGGTTAGAACTTCAAGTGATATTGCTTTAGTTAAATATTGGGGGCAAAAGAATCATCAGCTCATTTTGCCAATGAATGGGAGTATTTCTATTTCTTTAGACGGTTTAACCACGACCACAACAGTGGAATTTGATCCGGCTCTTCCCAAAGATGTAATCCGCATCGATGGTGAACAGCAAAATGCCGAAATTGATCGGGCGGTAGCACATTTGGATCGACTCCGAAGCTTTGCTAAAACTCAAGGGGTATTACAAAAAGATATTTTTGCTCGTGTAGAATCAAAAAATAGTTTTCCAAAAAGCACTGGATTATCAAGCTCTGCATCTGGTTTTTCCGCTTTGACGCTTGCGGCTTTAAAAGCATTAGAAATTGAGGTTGATTCTGCCCAAGCGAGTCGTTTAGCAAGACGAGGTTCAGGTTCAGCATGTCGATGTGTTTGTGGTGGATTTGTTGAGTGGCATGATGCTAACAATGACGAGGGTTCTTTTGCAGAAACTATTTTCCCAGCTGATTATTTGCCGGTGAAGGATTTGATTGTTGTTGTTTCTGATCAAAAAAAAGAAATTGGTTCTTCTGAGGGTCATCTCTTGGCAGACAGTAGCATCTTTTTTTCTGCTCGGCAGTCAAATATTAAGGAAAAATTAAATAGAGTGCGAAAGGCTTTACAAGCGAAAGATTTTACGGAGCTTGGTGAACTCACCGAGGCAGAAGCCTTAGAATTTCATAGTATTTTATTGACTAGTCAGCCACCAATATTAATGTTCCAACCAGCTACAATTGCTGTTATGCAGTTAGTTCGTCAGTTGCGCCGGAAAGACATTCCCGTTTACTTCACAATGAATACTGGTTTTAACGTCCATGTTTTGACTCAACCAGAATATGAAGAAGCGGTTGCGACAGCCTTATTATCATTATCTGGAGTTCAAGAAGTAATCCATTCGGGAGTAAGCACTGGGCCTGAATATTTAGAAGAAGATTTATTCTAGAAGAAAGAAGCCAATGAAAAAAGATATTACTTTCATTAAATTAGGTGGTTCAATTATTACTGATAAAGATATTCCAATGTCTTTGCGTGAAAAGACTTTATCGCGTTTGGTGGCAGAAATTGCTCAGGCTCGTCAAGAAAATTCAGAAGAGCTTTTTATGGTCGGTCACGGTCAAGGGAGTTTTGCGCATGTGCCAGCGACGAAATACCAAACAATGCAAGGATTCATCAATGATGAAAGTGTTTTGGGCATGGCAATTGTTCAAGATAGTGCTGCTGGTTTGAATCGTCTAGTTGTTCACGAATTTCTCAAACATGAAGTACCAGCGGTTTCCTTTTATGCGAGTAATACGATAAGTACGCTTGCTCGAAAACCGGATCAGTTTTGTGCCGACATCCTTTGGCAATATTTTTCAAAGGGCCTTTTTCCAGTTACTTGTGGTGATGTTCTTGTTGACAGAAAACAAGGTTGTACGATTTGGTCAACAGAAGAAATTTTGGCTTTTCTCGCTCGTGAATCCATAAAAAAAGGTCTCCGAGTAAAAAGAATTATCCACGTTACGGAAGTTGATGGTTTCCTCGATCAAGCGTCAAACTTAGTAAAAGAAATCACGGCTCAATCATGGCCTGAACAGAAACAAGCTTTAAAGTCGACGAAGGGCTTTGATGTGACGGGTGGAATGGGCTTAAAAGTTGAGGAATCCCTGAGTCTTGCTCAGTCAGGAATTGAGTCTATTATTCTTTCGGGACTACACTCTGGCAATTTATTGGCAGCCCTTTCTGGGAAAAGTTTTGTAGGAACGCGCATTCACTGAGAGCACTACTTTGTTGAAGCACTCTCACTTGCCTGTCCATTTTCATAGCTCTGCACAACTTGCTGGCAATACAAATAGCGGCCATAATCGAAGGCTTTTTCGGAAAGGTTTTTTTCTGATTCTTGGTCAACTTGCACGGCTTGGCCCAAAAAAGTTTGCGTTTTTTTGGCTGTTTCCATAGCATTATTTGCAAAGATCTTTGCTTGAGCTACTCCATCTTCACCCAAGTTTTGCCAATCTTCCGATTTTACTGAGAATTGAAAGCCCTCAGGATTGATTTTTCCAGATGGTTGCATAATTTTATTGGAGTCAAGTCCAACGTAATGCAAAAGATCAACTTTGAGCCAATTTTTTTGAAAGGCAAAAGCAAAACCAGCAATGATAGCAGCTATGAGGAATAACCCCCAGAGAATTTTCCCGAGAATTCGTAGCATAAACTCATTATAGCAATTTCTTGAAGAAATAGGAAAAAGTGCGTGTGCTAGGAATCGAACCTAGAACCGCCAAGGTATAAGCTTGGTGCTCTAACCAATTGAGCTACACACGCAAAACGATATTTGCAAAGAGCCAGGCTATTATACTCGATTCTTTTGAGGAAATGAGCAGAAGTCTCTTTTTTGATCAGACTTGCCTGTTACAGGAGCAGGAGGAGGAGGGCGCCGAGGCCGAGGGCACCGATACCGAGCTTG
>CAZWOQ010000033.1:0-7465 GCA_964635585.1 uncultured Pseudomonadales bacterium
CATCAAAACCATCGTCATTTTGAACGAGTTTGTGCTGATTCACAAAACCAGGTTCACCAGTTTTGTCAAAATAAGAAGCACGCATAATTTCATCCAAAACTTTTTGTGAATGTTTACTGCGCTGTTTCCAAAATTTATCATCAACCGCCACACTATTATTTGCTGACCAAAGAAAACCACCACGTTTAATCGAAATAAATTCGTCAATTTCTGGATCAGTCCAGGTTTTCACTGCAATACGAGCAGCCCGGCGAGCCCCACCAACTAAGACACATTCCGAAAGCGCATGATCAACAAAGAGCGTCTGCTTCCAAGGCTTCATTCCAGCTCCCTTCACCGTCGCTAAACGCTGAATCGCTTTAATTAAGGGCCGAGGTCCAGAAGCGGGACGACCTTGCATACCGCCAATTGGGGAACCTTTCGGTCGCACTTTACTGAAATCAAGAACTAAGAGTTCATCTTTATACTTGCGCTCGAAAGCCATCACTTCAATTTTTTCCACAGCTTGAGCCCAACCCTCGCGAGTATCAGGGACCTCAAACCAGTGTACATCTCGATATTTCCGGCGGGCTTCCCTAACACTTTCATCATCGCCCCAAACAAAATCAGCATGGTTTTCATCCAAAACGCAACGGATCATTGGCATGTAATCCCAATCCACCACCATCAAAGCATCATCGTAAGCTCGACCAACACCAGAACCGTTTAACAAGAGATAAAACAAAAGAAAAGAAGAAGAAGCCGTGCTACAGTTGGTAAAAACTTCCATGTTGCGCTTGGGCTGATCAGCATCACCATGTTGTAAATGACGACCACTCAACAATAACGAAGCATTAGCAATGTGTTTTCGCAAAATTTCGTATTCTTCCTTGCGGTGAGCTTGCCATTTTTTCGTATCACCAAGCAATGATGCATTGCCAAAAGCTACCCGCTCAGCCACATCTGACCAAGATTCCAGCTCTCCATCGGCCTTCGTACGCAGAATTGTCCGCTTTGCCACTGCCTCACCCAAACCTTTAGAAAGTTTTCGTTCCTTAAAGCGCATCTGCTTTTTTGGCAAACTTTCTTCAGTAACTTTTTTGGGCTTTTCTGACGACTTAGCAGTTGCCATGACATTCCTCCTCTGTATTTTGTTTCTTTAATTTCTCAATTTCCGCTTCAAAATCTTGCAAATCTGCGAAATCTCGGTAAACACTCGCAAAAAGCAAATAGGACATCGCATCTAAGCGTTTGAGTCGGTTTAAAACCAGATTGCCAATCTCCCAACTTTTGATTTCGACAACATTTCGTTGGCGCAACTTCGACTCAACATCTTCAATCAGTAATTCAATTTGGAACATGGTAACGGGGCGCTTCCAAGTTGCCTTAATAAGCCCGCGCTTAATTTTGTCTCGGTCAAAGTTTTCTCGCTGACCATCTTTTTTGATGACCTTGAGATCAACACCTTCAACTCGTTCGTAAGTAGTAAAACGTCGCTCACAACTCTCACAGACTCGGCGGCGCCGAATAGCATCACCATTCTCAGCTTCTCGGGAATCAATGACGGCTGTATCTTGACTTTTACAAAAAGGACACTGCATTGCGCTTCCACTACTCCTTGTATTTTCTCAAACATCAAACCACAACATGTTGTGGTCGAAAAGTTTGAGGACTAAAAGGATCTCATAGAACGGAAAATAAGTCAATAAATCAAACTAGGTCACTATTTATTAAATAAGGATTTTTCTTGATTAAACAAGCTATTCTCAAGTTCTTTTTGCAAAATTTCGGTCTGCTGCAATAACTGGCCAAAGCTCGCTTGATCGGCGGCTAACAGCGCGTCTTGAAGCGGCCTTGCTGCCTCAACATTTGCCTGGCTCTGCAATAAAACATTTTTAGCAATTTTTGTCCAAAGAGCCGAATCTGGGTTTTTGTCGAGATTTTTCCGAGTCAAAATAAGAGCAGAATCTTGATATTTTAGAGCTTTACTGAGAGTCGTAAAAGCTAAATCCGCCTCTTGTTTTTCAAGAAGCTGAACTGCGTAGTAAATTCGCCTTTGCGTATAGGCCGTTTCAAGCGCTGGCCGTTCCTGAACTTCCGCCATTTCTAAGCGAAAACGATCGAAAGCCATCATTATCGGGTACAAAACGTGATCGGGCAAAATCTCCTTTTGAACATAGAAACGCCGCTGTTTGAAGGCAACCGCCGACGGAGAAAGCTCACTATTCGCTGACTGCAAAGAAATTAGCAAGACAGCAAAAGCGGCAGAAAGCGCAAAAAGAACAAAAAAAATTCTTGTTTTGCAAATACCAGCCTTTTTCATGAAAAATACTTCCCTTTTCTACAATCTAAAAGTAGACCAATAATACCATACCCCAAATCACCTGAATCAGAATCGCTGCATAGGCATTTTTACGCTGACTAAAAAAGAGCGCCTGACCAAAAGCAAAACTAAAAAGTAAAATCATCTGCAGTAAAGCATCTCGCCAAGAAAACTGCAAAAATACATTGGGAATATGAAAAAGCAAGAAAACGAAGGCAGTTAGAAGCACTTGCTTCGTCAAACTCCAACGGGGAAAACGAAGCTCAATTCCACTGAACACAAAACTAAAGAAGAAAAGTGTTTCCCAAAAGGACGTAAGAAAAGCCAAGGCTAGCTCTTGCCAAAACCAACTTGTTAAAAATACTGGTGTCCCCGTAGGAACACTCCCGTGTCGAAACAAAAGAAAAATGGCAAACACAAAACCAAATAAACCACCAATTGCCAGCCCCAAAAGCAAACCCTTGCGAATTTTCTCCTTAGAAAAGCTAATAAACACATTTTTGTCGCCACTCACTGAAAGATAGAAAAGGACTGGCAAAGCAAAGAAAATTGCTTTACCAATTACTTCATCAAAGAATACGGAAAAATGAAAAACACTCCGATATACCCACCAAAGAAACAAACAAAGCGCTAATAATGGCAGAAAAACATCTTTTCCTTGTGACCGAAGCAAAGCGGGACTGGGATTTTTTTTGCTGACAGGCTTTTTTTTCATGAGTGTTTAAACCTCTTTTTGAATAGCATCGAGCACCATCTGCAAAGATTTTTCTTTATCTGTCGAAAAAGTATCAATGACTAAATCGTAGAGTTCTGGCCGCCAAAAATCAATGGGCTCTGTTGCTGAAAGTTTGCCTGTCTTGACTACCCACTCTTGCCACTCCTCAGCATACATTCGCTGCCACTTGGAAAGATTTTTTTTGTAACGTTCCAAAACACTATTTTTTGCTTCTTGAATAGTCACTCCATCGCGGTTGACAATTCGGTCAATCCGCACTGCATCATCACTGCAAATCATAAGAACTTTCAGCGTACCTTGTACCCCTTGAGCCATAAAACCTGACAACCAAGACTCAATAATCCATTTTTTCTGGGAAGAAAGCTTTTCGCGTACCCCAAAATCTACTTGGCGATCAAAGTCATCAGAGTAAACAGTCGCATCGTGGTGCAAGGCTTGGCTTTTATCATAGAGGTTCTTCTCCATGGCATAAGCGCGCATAAACTCGCCACCAGAAAACCCAGTCCAACCATCAAACATCAGCTTTTCCTTCAACTGAGTAAGCAAGGTCGTCGAACCACACCCTGGCAACCCAGAAATAGTGATGTTGTCATATTGGTATTCGTAGAGTGTTGTTTTGTCTGACATAAAAATCTCCCTCATTTTTAGCTTTTATTGCGAGCAAATTGATTCAGAGCGCTTTGGGCAGACGCTATTGTCTCAACGGTCATATTGACACAAGCCATGGCTTGTTCACGATTCATTATTTCCTCCTTCCCTGGGAAATAATGAAATACGTGATTCCGGCATTCTAACCAAGTTTGCCAAATCTGTCGAGCAAGCTCTTCTCCACAAAGTCGACTCACATCATCAAAAAACCAATGCTTATCTCTTTGCTCATTGTGAACATCCGGATTTAAGGCGCGACCCAAACGAAAACGGCGTGACCGATAAACCTCTGGACTAATCAGTCCAAACTCGAGTAGAAAGTCCTTCAAAAAACCCTCATATGCCTTTGATACGGGAAAAACTAGAAATGCATAATCAACAATCGGCTGATTTTCGGTAACTTGAAGTAAGGTTTGCGTTGTCTGAAGTAATTCTTGTTGAGCTTGGGCAAGCTCCTGAAACTGGGCACTGTTAATATAGTTTTCTAGAGTAAATGCTGTGAGTTGCTCAGACATATAGCTTCATTTTTCTTAACAACGCGAAAACATGGCTTCGTTTTCGGCATTTTTTTGATTATAATCCAAGCATAGAGAAAAATTCAAACTATGCAAGTGCGCCGTATCTTGGAAAGAAAAAAGAAAAAACAGCAAGCCTTCGGAAAAGCTGGGCAATCAGGAAAATACTTCGACTTTTTTCTGCAAAACTGGAAATACTTTTTTCTCGGTTTTGCTTTGCTTTTTTTGCTGCTTTTTCTCTGGCTCGCAAAGGAACTACCCTCACCAACAAACCTTACTTCACAAGAAAATTTCCCTGTCAGCACGCAGATTTTTGACCGGAATGGCAAATTGCTTTATGAAATTTATGCTGACGAAAACCGCATTCCGATCAAAATTGAAGAACTTCCGGATTATGTTTCTCAAGCAACCATTGCTATTGAGGACAAAAATTTCTACCATCATTTTGGAATTGATATTGGTGGCATCATCCGAGCTGGACTTCACAACTTGAGTAGCGATAATACCCAAGGCGGCTCTACTATCACTCAACAGCTCGTCAAAACTGCCCTACTCAGTTCTGAAAGAACTTTTGAAAGAAAAGTGAAAGAGGCTTTACTATCCGTTGTCACAGAGATTCTCTATTCCAAACAAGAAATTTTAGAAATGTATCTGAACTACATTTCTTATGGCGGAACCGCGGTAGGTATTGAATCGGCTGCAAATCGTTACTTTGATAAATCCGCCAAAGATCTTAGTCTCCCAGAAGCTGCTCTGCTTGCTGGCCTGCCACAGTCACCTTCGGTTTATAGTCCTTTTGGCTCAAGTCCAGAAAAGGGACTCGAAAGACAAAAAGAAGTCTTACGCCGAATGGTTGAGGAAAGCTTTATTACTCAAGAGCAAGCTGACGAAGCAGCAAATACCAAACTCACTTTTGCTATCAAGAAAACGGATATCAAGGCACCTCATTTTGTTTTTTATGTCAAAGATTTGCTGTATCAAGAGTACGGTGAAAAGATGGTCGAAACTGGTGGTCTACGGGTCACAACTTCTCTTGATCTTGATTTACAAGAAACTGCTCAAGCTTCTCTTTCCGCAGAAGTGGAAAGTCTTAAAAATTTACGCGTTGGGAATGGTGCTGCCCTAGTAACAAAACCAAACACGGGTGAAGTTTTGGCGATGATTGGTTCAAAAGATTACTTCGATAGTGAAGAAGATGGCCAAGTCAATGTGACTTTAGCACTCAGACAACCTGGTTCTTCGATCAAACCAATCATGTATGCCACTACTTTTCAAAATGGAACACTGAGCCCTGGCTCGGTTCTCCTTGATGTTCCAACTTGTTTTGCTTCTGCTGGAACCAGCGACTATTGTCCAAAAAACTACACAGGTTCCTTCACTGGTCCAGTGACGGTCCGCGCCGCTCTAGGGAATTCTTTAAATATTCCCGCCGTTAAAGCCCTCGCCACTATTGGCGTTGATAGTTTCATCAAACAGGCCAGCAAAATGGGTATTAGCACTTGGACCGATCCCCAAAATTATGGCCTTTCGCTCACTCTTGGTGGAGGTGAAGTCAAAATGGTTGACTTAGCGCAGGCTTTTGCCGTTTTGGCAAATCAAGGCGTTAAAGTCCCCCTCCATCCAATCCTTAAAGTGGAAAACTACAAAGGCGAAACACTGGAAACCTATGATCCTGAAACGAGTAAGACTGCTTTAGCCTATCTGACTGAAAATGACTTGCTGAGCTCGCAAGATGGTTTAGAACGGGTGATGGATCGTGGACCAGCATACATGGTGAGTAATATTATGCAAGACAATTCCGCCCGCGTACAAGCTTTTGGCAGTAACTCACAATTAGTTATTAAAGATAAAGTAGTCGCCGCCAAAACTGGTACCACTAATGATCTCAAAGACAACTGGACTGTCGGTTTCACACCAGATTATTTAGTGATTTCTTGGGTGGGAAACAACGATTCCACTCAGATGAGTTACTTAGCGTCAGGAATCACTGGAGCGGCCCCAATTTGGCACGACATCATGAGTTATGTGCTTCGCAACGAAACTCCTCTTTGGACTGATAAACCAGCCGATGTCCAGCGAGCCGCCGTTTGTATGACTGGTATGCCAGCTGATTATGGTTTGGGCGAAATGAGTAATCGTTTTCGATCGGCCAATTATGACGATACCGTCAATACAGCGAATGTTAGTCAGGGCGATCCTATCGCTAGTTGTCAAAATCAGACACAAGACCTTTACTGGGAAACTGGGAATCCAAGCCACTCAGGAACTTTCCGTAAAGAATATTGGATCAGAAGTTCTACTGGGGTCCCTCCCGCTTTTGGTGAAGAAGCTACCGATTTAGTTTTGGAAGAACATAGCTTTTATTATGATCCAGTAACAACACTGTATTGTGCCGATTGTAACCGTCCGGTTGACGAAAACGGGAAAACCGTTTACGAAAAACAGTACGTTTACATGAATTAATAAGAAGCCTGCCAAAAAAAACATGTCTGCACTCACAAAAAAACTTTCGCTTTTTTTGGCAATTTTTTTGCTGCTCGTAATGGCAGTAGTAATGGCCTTTTACTTCCTTTATCAAGGCCCCTTACAAAGTGTATTAAGCAAAAACTCCCAACTACAATATCTCCAAGAAATTATCTTGCCAAAACGGGAAGATAAAATGGTACTTGGGTTTTTACCTTACTGGAATCTTACTACCTTCACACTGCAACCGGAACTAAAAGAATTAGCGTATTTTAGTCTCACTATCACTGCAGATGGAAATCTGCTTACCCGCAGTGCCCCTGGAGAAACTGAACCTGGATATAACAAGCTCCAATCTGATGAATTTCTGGAAATAAGTAATGCGGCGCTGGCTCAGGGAAGCAAGCTTCAATTAGTTTTTTCGCAATTTGATAATGATGACATTGCTGCCTTTTTGCGAAATGAAAAAGCCCAACTCAATTTTTACCAAAACCTTGATTCTCTTTTAGCTGCCTACAACTTTTCAGGCATTAATATTGATATTGAATACAGTGGCGAAGTTGACCAAAGTTTGCGCGATGGTTACAGTACCTTTTTGCGCAAACTTGACTGGTATTTGGCTAATAAATACCCCAATGTCAGCATTGGTATCGATGTTTATGCAAGTGCTGCCGCTGAAAATAGCAATAGTATTTGGGACATCCCTGCACTGGAACCTTACGTAGATCAAATCATTGTCATGGCCTACGACTTTCACAGCAAAGTTTCTACGCAAGCAGGACCCGTCGCCCCACTATTTAG
>CAZWOQ010000034.1:0-7442 GCA_964635585.1 uncultured Pseudomonadales bacterium
GCCAAAGCTTCCAAAATTGCTCAGGGAAGTATCCAAGACTCGACGCCATGAAAACCAAACCCATGACAATAAGCGTAACTGGCCAGAAGATACGTTTTGGCATAATTTCCTTTATCACATATAAAAGTATTACCTGTATTAAAGACTAAAAGTGTGAAGACTTCAAGTTCTGCTTTTTTCTTTTGGGGAACAAAATACACTTAAAATTTTAATTTACTCATTTTAATATCACGGCTGAGTTCTCGTTTGAGATCACGCTTTTTGCTTACTTCACGCTTCTCATACTGCTTTTTGCCTCTGCCTAAGCCAAACTCAAGTTTTATGCGATTATGTTCGACAATAATTGCTAAAGGAACCAAAGTCCAGCCTTTTTGTTTGAGCTCCTCTTTGAGCTTTTCTATTTCTGTCTTGCGTAGTAAAAGAGCTCGTGAGCGTTTTGGATCATAATCACTATTATCAGCAAAGGCGTAGGGATGAATCTGCGCATTCACCAGCAGAAACTGCTGGCCAATTTGTTTGATGAAACTTCCAGTGAGACTGCCTTGCTTGAGCCGAAGACTTTTTACCTCTGGTCCACGCAAAACCAAACCCGCAGTAAATTTTTGTTGGATTTGGTAATCAAAAGTGGCTTTTTTGTTGGCAATAAGCAACATATGAGCCATATTGTAGCATTTCCTCTAGACTCTTGTCTGAGAAGTTGGAGATTACCATTGAATCTGATAAAGGATCGAGCCACTTAAAGCATAGGCAAGTTGCTCTGAAACAAGACTTACATCAGTCACCGCTGCCAGTTCATTGCTGCGAATTTGACTGAGGAACTCACCATTTTTGCGGAAGATCAGCAAACGTTTCGCGGCTTTATCAAACGCCAGCAGCGTTTCACTTTCTGGTTTTGCTTCTATTTCCAAAGTGTCACTTGGGGCTTCGGCCAAACCTTGAATTTGGAAATCACTTTGGTAACCTCGTGAATAACGCAAAATTTTTCCAGTATTATCACTGAGCCAAAGATCGCCATCGACAGCCATATCTTGAATGCTTGTGAAATCCAAACCCTGCTTGTCGACTAACCAACCAATTGCTTCACTCAGGCCGTCATCCGTTTCCGTAAAGCGATAGATATTGCGTTTGCTAGGATTAAAAAGATAGAAATAGTTTTCGTACACCGCCAAGAGAGTTGCTTCCTGATCAGTTTCACCCTGTGTTTTTAATTGTTCCTTTTCTAAAGAATTAAGATCAATTTGCCATAAACCATCTGACAGCAAAATAAGCCGATTATCCAGAGCAGCAAAATCTCGGATGAGAGCCTCGCTCGGGGCAGAAATGATCCGGTGCGTATTTTGAGTGCTGTCAATTTCTAAGATTTCCTTTTGGTTACTTTCGAGAACATAAATTTTTTTATCAAAACTGTGAATCTTTTTGCCAAGGAAATTTTCCTGGAAAGAAGAAAGATCAAAAGCCACTTGAAGTCTATCTAAATCGTTCTCTCCAGAAATTTCTTGAATAAGCTGGGCAAGCACTTCACGTTGCTCTTGGCGATAGTTTTTTCCTGCGCTGCTTAATTCTTGATCAGGAATGGTATTTAACTCTTGTAAAATTTGTTCAGCAGTTTCTCTTGCCAAAAGTGGTTGTTCAAGAACTTGTTGGCGAAGCTGAGGAATATTTTCGACAAGCTGATCAATTCTTTCTTTGTCATTTTGAAAATGCCTGGCTTGACTCTGTTGCCAAAAAACGAAAGCGGCAATAAAAACGAAAGCAAGGCCCATCACTGGTAGAATCTTATGCCTAAATTCTTTAGGAGAAATTTGTTTTAATCGAAAAAATATTTTTTTACAAATTTCGAGTATTTTTTTTAGAAATTGCGGAATTTTTTTTATTGCAGAAATACTTTTTTGCAGAAAAGTAGACAAAGAAGCCAAGAATTTTTTTGATTGGTTGAGTTTCTTTTCTTTTGGAAAGAGAAAAAAGGCAGAAGCAAAAGGGAGATCTCGATTTTTTTCTTGGGTTGCTTGTAGATTCTGTTGAAGTGTTTCTGGAGTAAGTGCTGTTGTTAATTGCCAATTTTGAAAAGTTTCTTGTAACTCTTGGTCATCATTTTTGAGGGCGATAATGAGGTCATTTTCTCGCCAAGAACCGACGACAAATTGAAAGGCTTGATTGCCTGATTGAATTTGATGAAGTTTTGCATTACGCAGCAGAGCAATCTGGTAGCCGCTGCTGGCCAAAATAAGCTGTTGTTCTAGACGAGCGGCAAGAGCAAAGCGGACTTTGAGATTTTGTTGGTGGCAGAATTGCAAAAAGTTGAGCACATTTTGGTGCAAAGCTTCGGCATCTTGAAAATCCCAAACCTCCATGCTGAACTGAAGATCTTTACTAAAGTTGAGTGCTTCATTCCCCTCGACTTGGAAGACGCAATAAAAACTTTGTTTTTGACCAGTAACCGCTTGAGCAGCTCCCTGTGCTCTGGGTGGTCCAAAAAACAGCTGCAGATTTCTTCTTGACACTGGCCTCATTCTAACACAAGTTGTGGTTGACGATCGATTTCTTCAGGATCAACGAATTCCTGGTTCTGAAAATGCCATGATCCTGCTACCGCTATCATGGCAGCATTATCACTGCAAAGCTTTTTTCGATAGGGCGTTCTGAGTTTCAAAACTGGTCCACCAAGCTTGTGATATTCAGAAAGTGTTTGCCGAATCCCTCGACGTAATGCTGCGTTCGCGGCCACGCCGCCACCAAGGAGCACTTCCTGAAATTTTTCCCCAGGAAGCTCAACTTGTTTTCCAAGCAAACTTTGTTGTTTGCGCTTTTTTATAGTTTTGTGATCTGGGTATATTCCTTGAGCGGGATTAGTACTTAGAAGAATGCGCAGAAGTTTATATTGAATATGTTGAATAACGGCTCGCTGAATGCCCGCCGCGATGTCAGCCGTGGCTTCTGCATCAAGTTTTTGTTCGGATTCCAGTTTTTCAATCAGTTGCCGAGCTGCCGTTTTTAAACCAGAAAAACTGAGCTGAAAATCAGCGCGATCAGTTAATGGTAAAGGAAAGGGAAAACGCAAAGGATTCCCGCGTTTGGCGAAAGTCTCAATTAATGGTCCAGCGGGGTATCCCAAATTGAGCATCCGGCCAACTTTATCAAGACATTCACCCGCAGCATCATCTAAGGTTTGTCCAAGAATTTGGTAATGGCCAAAAGCATGTATTTGGATGAATTCACTATGTCCACCAGAAATGACAATGGCAAGTTTTGGCCAAAGTTCTTCTATCTCTGGCTGATGACCTTTTGCTAAAGCAAAGGCAGAAAGAGCATGGCCTTCGATGTGGTTAATGGCTAATACGGGTTTATGATGTTCGAGAGCAAGCTGTCGGGCAAATTGAATGCCAACTTCCAAAGCCGGTGCAAGTCCTGGTCCATAAGTCACTGCAATCCCATCAATATCTGACCATGTTAGCTGAGCTTGGCGCAAAGCGAGAGCCAAACATGCGGGGAAGTTCTCGCGATGGGCCTGTTTCGCCAAAGTAGGGAAAACTCCACCAAACTGTTTATGAATTTGGTTCTGGCTGGCGACAACATTCGCCAAGACTTCTCGATCACGGGAAATGGCGACACTGGTGTCATCACAACTGGTATCAATTCCTAAAATTACTGCCACAATTACTCCTTAGCTTCTTGAATGTGAATTTTTCGAAATTCCGGATTCTCTTGTCTTGCGGAAAAATCTAAAAGAATTGCTTGTCGACTCAATTCTTGAGGCAAAAACTGAGCAATCTGTTGCCACCATTCCACAACTATTATTTGATTGGGGGCAAGCAATTTTTCGAGCTCGAGAAATTGGGCTTCTTCCACTCGATCAATTTTCCAAGCATCAACATGGTAAAACTTGCCCACTTTAGCATTTTTTTCGTATGGATACTCATTCATATAGGAATAGGTTGGTGAAGGCATCGCTTGCGCGATGCCCAAAGCTCGTCCTAAACCTCGAGCAAAGACACTTTTTCCCATTCCCAGTGGCCCATTTAGGCCAAAAAGCAAACCCTTTTGACCAAGTCGATTCCAATATTTCAAAAGCAAGCGACTCGCTAATGCCTCTGTGTCCGCAACACTTCGAGAGTTGAAATCTTCAGCGAAAGTTCCCAAAGTAGCGACCTGCTTTTGTTGCCCGCGCATAACAAGCGGAGTTTCTAAAGTTGTGTCAATGACAAGCGAAGGCTCATTTTTTGCGAGCTTGCCAACATCAAGAATACAATCAATGAGCTGTTGTTGCTGGGGACTTGTTGTTTCCAAAATATCAGCAATTTGGTATGGGCGACGTTGATCGGAAATATTGGCCGAAGTGCTGGTAATGCCTCGCCCAAAGCTTTTTACGATTTCAGTAACCAATCGATAAGCAGGAATACGGATTCCCAGAGTTTGGAATTCAGACTCAACGCCTTTGGCAACCCGTTGTTTTCCCTGAGAAACCACAGTGTATGGCCCTGGCAAAAAGCGTTGATAAAAAATTTCGGCTTGATCGTTGATTTTCACATAACGACTCGCCATCTTTTGATCCGTTACGGCAATAGAAAGTGGTTTGCCTTCTCGACGTCCTTTGTAGCGGAGGAGGCGGTCAACTGCCTCCTGATTCTCTGCATCGACTCCAATCCCATAGGTTGTTTCAGTTGGATAAATCAGGGTGCCACCGCTTTCTAGGCAGCTGACCGCCTCCTTAATAAGCATTTCCAGCTGATGGAGAAAAGCAGTGCTCACCGGTTTGTTCTGGAGCCATTGCTGAAGTTCTTTGGGTTCGAGTGTGAGTCGTTGCATTTTTCTTTAGGTAATTTTTTCAAAGAATGCTATTATATACTCTCCCTATGGCAAAAACTGCGAAAATTCAAGATTTGACTGATTTCTTTCTGGGCGATGTGAGTGAAGAAATGCTTTCTCAAGACGAAATAAAATTTGATTTATACCTCAAGGCGCGGGAGTTGCGCCAACTTTCAGAGTATCTCGAAAAAGTTCTCTTGCGTTCGGCGCAGTATCGACAACGCTGGATTCAAGAAAATCGACCAGTTCTCGAGTCCCTTCTGAAAGTGTTTAGCGAAGATTCGAATTTAAGTTTAGCAGGCATCCAACTGGATGCTGAAGCGGCATCCCTGTCGATGGAATTAGCGGTGAGTTTACGCCAGACAGTGGCGATGATTAATGCGCTGTTTTACAGTAATGACGGTTTGCGAAGTTAGAAAAAACAATTTTTCTGCCTGGAGAAACCTGAAATTTAGCAGTCAAAACAAACTATTGCTAATTTTCAACAAATGTGTTATTTTTTGAAACAGCAAAGAGCTGAAGCTCTTTTATATAAATGTAAGATGAAAGGATGACTATGACCGATCTCAATGTCAAAAAGCTCCAACCAACCGCTGGCTATATTTTGGTTGAACCCAGCAAACAGGAAAGCCAAACCAAATCCGGAATTATTCTTGCAGAAGATAACTCCGAAAAACCACAAACCGGAACGGTTTTGGCAGTAGGCGAAGGTAGTTGTGCCTGTGGCGCTTGCGGCTGTGCTTGTGAAGAAAAAACTTGTCACTGTTCTGATGATGCTGAAGGCAAAGCTCCAGCAAAAGTTGGTGACCAGGTTATTTACAAAAAATGGGGCGGCAATGAAGTCAAAATTGGTGATGTTGAATACCAATTTTTGAAATTCGAAGATATTTTGGCCGTAATTACAAAATAGATGCAGACAGAAGGAGGAAAATATGGCAGCAAAACAATTGTTATTTGGCAATGACGCTCGACAAAAGATGCTTGCAGGAGTCAACAAATTAGCTGACGCTGTGGTTACTACTTTAGGACCAAAAGGTCGTAATGTTGCTTTGGATCGCTCTTGGGGTGCTCCCAATGTGATTCATGATGGCGTTTCAGTAGCAAAAGAGATTGAACTTGAAGATCCTTTTGAAAATATGGGCGCACAACTTGTGAAAGAGGCAGCCTCTAAAACCAATGATGTTGCAGGTGACGGAACAACCACTTCGACGCTTTTGGCTCAAGCAATTACCAATACGGGGATGAAATATGTAACCGCGGGAACGAATCCAATGATTATGAAGCGCGGTATTGATAAAGCTGTTAAAGCCGTGGTAGCGGAAGTCCGTCGTTTGGCAAAGGACGTTAAACCAGAAGATTGGGAAAAAGTGGCAACGATTTCTGCGCAAAATGAAGAAATTGGTGCCAAGATCGCCGAAGCTTTGAAATTGGTAGGTCAAGATGGTGTGGTGGAAGTCGAAGAAGGTAAAACCATGGAAATCACCATCGACCACAAAGAGGGTATGGAGTTTGATAAAGGTTACGCTTCTGCCTATTTTGTGACCGATACAGATCACATGGAAGCAGTTGCCGAAAAGCCCTACCTTTTGGTTACCGATCAAAAGATCAGCAACATCAAAGATATTTTGCCTTTGCTGGAAGCGATTGTAAATGAAGGTCGCGAGCTGGTGATTATCGCTGACGAGATTGAGGGTGAAGCCTTGACCACTTTAGTGGTAAATCGTTTACGCGGTACCTTTAAGTGTTTGGCAATTAAAGCACCTGGTTTTGGTGATCGTCGGAAAGAAATGTTGCAAGATATTGCCGTTTTGACTGGCGCAAACATGATCAGTGCGGATATTGGTCGAAAATTGACGGAGGCAAGTGTAGCTGATCTTGGTCAGGCAGATAGTGTCCGTTCGACTAAAGAGAGCACCAGAATTGTTGGTGGTCATGGTAAACAGGCAGATATTGATGCTCGAGTGGCCCAACTTGAACAGCAAATCCAGGCTGCAACTTCTGATTTCGATCGTGAAAAGCTCCAAGAACGTAAGGCAAAACTCACTGGTGGAGTTGCTGTTATTCAGGTGGGTGCATCAACCGAAATTGAGATGAAGAATCTTCAAGAGCGAGTAAAGGATGCAAAAGAAGCCACTCGAGCGGCCATCGAAGAAGGCATTATTCCTGGAGGTGGAGTGACTTTACTTCGAGCTGCTGCCGTTTTGGACAAAGTGACGACCGAGTCTGACGATGAAAAAGCTGGTGTGGAAATTGTGCGCGCAGTTTTGGCTGAGCCAATGCGAATGCTGGCAACCAACTCAGGCGAAGATGCTGGTTGGGTTGTTGGTCAAGTACGGGCGAAAAACGAAGCCAATTATGGCTTTAATGCGCTAACCAATACCTTTGAGGATCTACTGAAGGCAGGAGTAATTGAACCGGCTAAGGTAGCGATTGCCTCTTTGGAGAATGCGGCTTCTGTTGCGTCAATGATTTTGACAACCGAATGTCTGGTTACAGATGCGCCGAAGCCAGAAGCGCCTGCAGCGCCAGCCGGTATGGGTGGCGGCATGCCAGGAATGATGTAAAGCTTGATTTCGAGTAGAAAAGAAAAATCCTGGGTTCGCCCAGGATTTTTTTCTGTTCAATGCTGTGAAAAAGTT
>CAZWOQ010000035.1:0-7391 GCA_964635585.1 uncultured Pseudomonadales bacterium
AAGATTGGCGCATCAGTAAAAAAGAATAAAAAAAGCCCGATCTGATCGGGCTTTTTCTTTATGTTTTACAAAAGTTTACAGCAGTGAGTCAATCATTGCTTCAACATCTTCGATTGGGTAAGCGCCTGGGATTACCTGATTGCCTTTTTTGCTGAGGATAATGGTATTTGGGGTGCCATTGATACCTGCTTCTTGGGCGATGTTTTGCTGTTCTTTAATTTTATCTGTCATCTCACCAGAAGTAAGACAAGTTTGCACACTATTTCGATTGGCACCAGCCTCGGCAGCATAGCCAAGAATGGTATCATCAGTGATGGTGGTTCCGGTTCCGCTGTACATGCTGCCTTCATTCATGGCGGTGAAAACCGCATCACTGAATTTCCAGAAAGCATCTTCAGAACCATATTTTGCGACACATTCACCAGCTTCTGCTAATTTTTGAGCATTCGGATGGAAACTGAGTGGGAAGTGACGATAGACCCAATTAACCTTGTCACCATATTTTTCCATGAGCTCTAACATAACTGGATGGAAACGATTACAGTAAGGACACTCGTAGTCAGAGTATTCAATCAAAGTAACCGCTGCATCTTTATTGCCACGCTGGTGGTCTTCAGCAGTAACTTCAGGAATTTTTTCATAATCAGGTGTTGGTTCAGCGGTAGTATCTGTTGCGGTTCCGACTAGACCAGTTTGGCCCTTAAGAATAGAGTTCTCTTTATAAAGTGAACCGACAAAAAACCCAAGGAAGAAAACAATCAAGAAAATTAAGACAAGAGGAAGATTTTCTTTCAAAAATTCCACAGTTTTATTTGTTGTACTGGGAGCTACTGCGGGAGCAACACTGGGAAGCGTTTTGCGAGCTGTAGTTTCTGCCTTTTTTGGAGTCTTTTTTACTGGAGTTTTCTTTGCTTTCGCCATGATTGCCTTTCGAGTATGAATAATTGCTGAAAGTATTCTACAATATGCCCTAACTTGGACAAATTGACAAGTATCTATTTTTTAAGGAACTATGACAGCACGAATTCTCAGTCCCTATGAGAAAAACCAACTTCGAAGTTACGGCTTATTGGAAGAGGATTTATTGTTACAAGGTGAAATGCCAGTTGAATATTTCACCAGCCACGTTCATTTTGCTGGTCATGATTTTTTGCTGAGTCCTGATGTTTTAATTCCTCGAGTGGAAACTGAAGAATTACTAAGTATTCTGGAAAGCTTTTTACCAAAAGATTTACCAAAAAATTTATTAGAGGTTGGTACGGGTAGCGGCGCAATTGTCCTAAGTTTTCTTGCTAAACATAAAGATTGGCAGGCTTTGGCAAGTGACCTTTCACAAAAAGCCCTCAAGATCGCAAAGCAAAATGCAGAAGCTATTTTGGGTGAAAAATGGGCGGAGTGTTTGCAATTTTTTCAGGCTGATCTTTTTAAAGGAATCCCTTTGCAAGAAAAGTTCTCTCTTATTGTTGCCAATCTTCCTTATATTCCTTCTTCACGTTGGCCGGAATTGGATTTGAGTGTCCGAGATTTTGAACCGAAGATGGCTTTAGATGGAGGTCCTGATGGCTTTGTTCTAATTGCTCGTTTATTAGATCAGATTCAACAAGAAAAACGGCTTTTTCCGGGTGGGAAAATTTTTTTGGAGGTTGATCAAAGTCATACTTCTGACTTTTTTGAAAAAAATTATCCAAATTTAGCTCAGCACTACCGCGTGAAAGAACTGCCTGATCAATACTCTCGGCAGCGTTTTCTTTTGCTTACAGAAATTACTTCTTAAGATGAAGTTCTACTTGGCCTGGCAATTCACTATTTAGAGTATTTTCGAGTCGATCGAAAAAATTGTTTAAGGTATCACCGAGCATCGGAAGAAGCACGTAGGCAGCAATTCCGAGAACAAGCAGGTTAAAAACCCAAGAGCCAATGCTACGAGAAAAGCCCGCGAGGACATTTTTTCGAATAATTGTCCAACTATCAACATCATAGATGCTTTGATGACGAGTAACCTTGTCATCCTTATTACTAAAAACTTTGTGGAGAACGGCTTGTTTTTTGCTCATACTTCTATGATAGCGTATTTTTCTTTTTGGTAAAAATGGCATAATAGAAGAGACGCTATGAATCTCGCTGCCCTTTTTGCGCCACGATCGATTGCTTTGATTGGAGCATCCAGTAAAAATGGAAGTGTTGGCAATGATGTCCTCAAAAATCTTAAAAGTTGCGGTTTTGCAGGTAAGATTTTTCCAGTAAATCCAAAGGTAAAAGAGCTCTATGGTTTAGCAGTTTTTTCAGATATAAGCGAATTACGTGAAGCAGTTGATCTTTTAATCCTTGCCATTCCCGCAGAAAAAATTCCGGCAGTACTTCGTCAAGCTGGTCGACTGCAGGTAAAAGCGGCAATTGTTTTGTCAGCTGGTTTTAAAGAAGTAGGAAAGTTGGCTCTTGAAGAGGAAGTGGCCAAAATTTGTCGTGAGCAGGACATTGCCCTTTTAGGCCCAAATTGTTTAGGATTGATGAATCCATCTTTATCGCTTAATGCTTCTTTTGCTCCAGAAATGCCAGCCGCTGGCTCAGTTGCCTTTCTGTCCCAAAGTGGTGCCCTCGGAGCTGCAGTTTTGGATATGGCAACCGAAAAGGCTTTGGGTTTTTCGTATTTTGTAAGTTTGGGCAATAAAGCTTTGCTTTCGGAGTTAGACTTTTTTCGCTATTTCGATGCTGACCCGAGTACGAGAGTGATTTGTTGTTACATTGAATCTTTGGATCAGGCTGAAGAATGGTTGCGACTGCTTCGTGAAGAAAAGTTTGAAACACCGATCGTTGTTTTGAAATCAGGGCGAACCCAAGCTGGGAGCCGAGCGGCGCACTCTCACACGGGTGCATTGAATACTGGCGATGTTGCATACCAAGCACTTTTTGATCAGACTGGAGTCTTTCGTGCAGAAACTGTTGAGGAAATGCTTGACTTAGCATCACTTTTTTCCATTATGAGTTATCCAAGTCGACTCATACATAATGTCGCTTTACTCACAAATGCTGGTGGCCCAGCGGTTTTAGCAACCGACGTTTTTGAAGCAGCTGGACTTCCTTTGGCTCAGCTTTCCGAGAAAAGCCAGGTTGCTTTCCAAACTCTTCTTCCCAAGGCAGCGAGTAGAGCAAATCCGGTCGACATCCTTGGTGATGCCTCTGCCGAATTGTATGCTTCAGCACTTGAAATTTTACTTGCTGATGAAGCAATTGACGCAGTTACTGTCCTTATTACGCCACAATCAATGACGGACAGTTTGGCTATTGCTCAAAATATTGTTGCATTACAGCAAGAAAATAAAAAACCAGTCGTGACGATTTTGATGGGTGGAAAATCTGTTGAAGCGGCGCGCCAGGTTTTGCGCCTCAATCACCAAGCGGTTTTTGCTTATCCAGAGGCAGCGGCTCGAGCTTTGGTACAGTTACAGAAGTTTTCTCAACAATTGCAAAGAAAATTTCATCCTCTGCCAAATTTCTCGGATGTTCGAAAAGCAGCAGTTCAAGAAGTCTTGCAAAAGCTTTCTCAAGAGCGGCGAAAAAACTGCAGTGAATGGGAAGCTCGCCAAATACTCTCTGCTTATAATTTTCCCATTGTTCCAGCCACTTTATGGCAACCAGGAAATGATTTTTCGCAATTAGAAAATCACAAAAAGTATGTGATTAAAATTCTTTCACCAGATATTTTGCACAAAACTGAGGTGGCTGGTGTAAAGGTAAATCTTTCGGCAACAGAAGTTCCTGTTGAAACGGAAAAAATGTGGCAACGAATGCAAGCCCAACAACCGAGCGCGAAGCTTGAAGGAATTTTGATTGCTGAGATGATTGACGAGGGAATTGAAATGATTTTGGGAGCAGAGAAGAATCCACTTGGAAAAATGATGATGTTTGGTTGGGGTGGTATCTATGTGGAATTACTAAAAGACGTACAATTCCGCTTTTTCCCAATTACATTTGAGGACAGTTTAGCAATGATTGAAAAACTGAAGGCTTACCCTTTGTTGACGGGTTTTCGGGGAGCAGAAAAAGTTGATTTATTGCCGTTATTGGAAACGATGGCGCGTTTATCACAGCTACTCAATGATTTTCCCGAAATTCGGGAACTTGATATGAATCCGATCAAGGTTTTCCCAAAGCGTTCTGTTATTCTTGATGCGCGGATAGTGTTAGAATAGCGACATGAGTAAAGCCTTGTATGCTTTTTCTGGTGATCCGATTACTTATGGCCATATCGACATTGTTGAGCGAGCGGCCAGAGTTTTTGACGAGCTTATTGTGGCAGTAGGGAATAATCCACAAAAGCACTACCTTTTTTCTCAAGAAGAGCGCTTTGATATGGCTAAGGTGGCTTTGGCCCATCTCCCAAAAGTGAAGGTTTTTGCTTTTGATGGCTTGTTGATTGATTTTGCTTATGAACAAGCAGTTGATGTGATTGTAAAAGGGATTCGTTCTCATGAGGATCTCAACTACGAGCAAAATTTGCACCTCTTAGGTGAGAGCCAGAAAATTGCGGTTGATACGTTTTTACTTTTGACGAGGCCTTCACTCCAACATGTGAGTTCCAGTGCGGTGAAAGATTTGCAAAAAGAACAGGGTTTCATTCAGGAATACGTTCCCCTTTATGTGAAGCAAAAACTTGAGGCAAAACTTTCCCAACAATATTTGGTTGGAATCACTGGGGAGATTGGAGTGGGCAAATCATATTTGGGTGATGCTTTGACTCGTTTGGCTCGTGAAAGGGGTATTCCCGCCTTTCATATTGAACTGGATGAGATTGCTCGGCAAATCCAGAGTGATTTGAAACAAAACCAATATGCCTTATTGCGTCAACAAATCATTGAAGATTTTGCTTTATCCCCAAATCCGAAAGGTGAAATTGATCGCAAACTTCTTGGTGAAATTGTTTTTGCTGATCGAAAAAAATTAGAGCATCTCAATCAATTGATGCGAACGGCAATTCTAGTTCGATTACGAAAAGAACTGAAAGGCAAAAAAGGCGTAATTTTTCTTAATGCGGCGCTTTTGGCCGAAAGTCACATGCTTGATCTTGTAAACAATAATTTAATTTTGGTTAAAAATGATGAAGCGACACAAAGTCAGCATCTACGAGACCGTGGTTTTCATAGTGAACAAATCAAAAGGCGTCTGCAAAGTCAATATAATTTCCAAGGTAAAAAACGGCATATCCAAGCTGCAATTTGTAAAAGTGGCCAAGGAAAAATTTGGTTTTTAGAAAATGACGAAACTCTAAGTTCAGCTCAGCAAGCAAATGCTCTCAAAAAAATTCTTTCCTCAATCCTTGAGGAACTTACAGTGACAATTCCAGAGAAATAGGACAGTGATCTGAGCCAAGAACTTGACTCTCAATATCCGCTGCCTTCAAAAAAGCTTTAAGTGATGAACTCACAAAAAAATAGTCGATACGCCAGCCAACATTGCGTTGCCGAGCGCCGCTCCGCATGCTCCACCAAGAATAACGGTCCCTTTCTTCTGGATGGAAGAATCGGAAACTGTCAATAAATCCGTCTGCAAGAAGTTGGTCAATCCAAGCTCTTTCTTTTGGTAAAAAACCAGATACATCATCGTTATCGTCGGGACGGGCAAGATCAATTGCTTGGTGAGCGGTGTTAACATCACCACAAATAATAATATTCTTTTGCTTTTTCTTATATTCTTGTAAAAATTTACTTAAAAAGTGATAAAAATCCATTTTATATTGCAAACGCTCTTCGGAACGTTTGCCATTGGGAAAATAGATGTTCAAAAGGCTAAATTTTTCAAATTCGTGAATAAGTACTCGGCCTTCTTGATCAAAAATTTCTTTTCCAAGGCCAAATTCCACTTTTTGGGGCGCAATTTTACTGTAGGTCGCGACACCGCTGTAGCCAGCTCTTTGCGCTGAAAAGAAATAACTCGAAAAATCATCAATGTTACGAATATCAAAGGTGAGTTGTTCTTCTTGAGCTTTCGTTTCTTGAAGACAAACAATATCCGCATCAGTTTTTTGCATCCACTCCAAAAAACCTTTTTTGGCAGCGGCACGTATCCCATTCACATTCCAGGAGTAAAGTTTCATAATAGGACCATTATAATAGGTATTTATGAAAAGCGGATTGAGATTTTCAGCACAGGAGTTAGAAGAGGCAATCCTTTTGACTTTGCGTTATAGTGCTCATTTCCATTTTGCATTGGAAAAATCTGAAATCTGGCAACGTCTGCCAAGTAGCAGTAATTTGGAACAGCTTTTTGCTCAAAAAAATAAAGTAATTCTTCCCAAAATGCAACCAACAAGAGAAGAATTTCAAAAAAGTTTAAAGCATTTACTTGAAACGAAAAAAATTCAACAACAAGGAAAATTCTTTTTTTTGAAAGAAGCTGATTTGCTTTCGAGACAAGCACGAGCGAAAATTTTTCCAGAAAAGTTAGCAGCAATTCGAGAATTTGTGAAATATATAGAGAAATTTTCTGATATTCAAGCTGTTGCAGTAACTGGTTCCGTTGCGGTAAAAAATGCGGCAGCAGAAGATGATTTGGATTTTTTAGTGGTTTGCAAGAAGGATCGTCTTTGGCTTACTCGATTTCTGCTACTTGCTTACAGCGCGCTACGTGGAAAAAGACCGCATCTAGATTCAACCAAAAAAAGTATCCATGACAGTAATGCTTGGTGCTTTAATCTTTGGCTTGAAGAAGAATCTCTTAGCATGCCCACCACAAAACGAAGTCTCTATGAAGCCTATGAGATCCAACAACTTTTTTGGTGTTATGATCGGGCAAATATTGCTAAAAGATTTCTTAAAGATAATATTTGGACAAAGAAGTTTCTTTTTGAGGTTCAAGTCCAGCGAATCTTCTTAAAAAAGAACTCGCCAAAACAAGTTTCCACTAAGAAGTCTGGAATAATTTTTTATTTTTTCAATGAATTTTTTTATTATTTACAAGTTTTTTATAGAAAGATTTTTCACGCTAAAGAAGTCTTTTTGATGAAGAAGCAACAAGCATTTTTTTCTGCAGATTCTTTTCGTAAATATTTATATCAGCGACTAAAATAAAAAAACGGTGCCAGAATACTTGATTCGGTTCTTTGTACTTCTGATTTTTGTACTGCAACACTGGCAGTTTTTTCTTTATTTATCGTTGCTTCTTTTGCTGTTAATAATTCTTCATGCTTTTGTTTTTTATCGTTTTTCTGTTTGGTTGACTTGTATACAGCAACTGGCGAAGTATTTATGTTT
Source organism: uncultured Pseudomonadales bacterium (assembly GCA_964635585.1). Taxonomy (GTDB): domain Bacteria; phylum Patescibacteriota; class Microgenomatia; order UBA1400; family PJMF01; genus UBA1364. Next base: position 7,248 of record CAZWOQ010000035.1, read on the forward strand.
GTCCTTTTGCCTATTAGAAAAAGAAAGAAACACTTTTTTATTGGAAAAAAAACAACAAAAAAAAGATTATCTGAATTTGGCAAATAGCGCTTCCTCAGCCCTAAACTTAGGAAAATCAGTTCTTGGCATTCTTCATGATATTCG
>CAZWOQ010000036.1:0-7283 GCA_964635585.1 uncultured Pseudomonadales bacterium
GTGTTTTTTTTATTTTTTTACCTCTGAGAAATTGTCCTGCTTCTCATATTAAAGATTATGAAATAATACCTTGATTTATATCTTGAGTGAACAGGTTAAACAATTTTACCAAGTCAGTGATTACCTGTTCCGGTTTCCAAGGGGCGAGAGACACAAGCAGAATACACAATTATTTTACTTATTTTCATTCATAATTTCTTCAATTTTTTGAATGAATTTTCGATTAATTTCCTCACTTCTAATACTTACCCGAAAAAATGAGTCATCAAAACCATCAAAGTTTGACCCTGAAACGACTGACACCCCCTTTTCTGCTAAAGTTTTCATGAACTTTTTTTGTGCCAAGATAGTCGGTATTTTTACAAATATGTTATTAGCCTCACTTGGAAAAACAGTAAATCCAAATGCTGCGAGTTTTTTTTGTAAAAATTTCCGCTCACTTGCAGTAACTTGCTTAGTGCTCTGAATAAATTCATCATCTTCCAATGCAATACAAGCCAACTTTTCACTAACTCCACTAATCTGAAAAATAGGTGTTTCTTCTTCCAGTTTTTGAATAATGTTCTTACTTGCCACAGCAAAACCAATTCTGAGTGTTGCCAATCCAAATCCTTTTGATAAGGTCCGAAGCACAATGAGGTTTTTTTGTTTTTCAATCTCATTGATAACTGATTCACCTCCAAACTCAATATTGGCTTCATCTACAACGACAAGTACATTTTTAGGTACATGATTTATAAACTGTATGATTTCATTCTTTGGCAAAACTGCCCCAGTTGGATTATTTGGATTACATAAAAAAATTAATTTTGTACGATGAGAAATCGCCTTCATTATTTCCTCTAAATCAATTCCCAAACCATCTGTCATCTTGATGGATAATACACTTAATCCTGCCAGCTCAGAACAGACTGCAAACATTGGGAATGTAAGTTTTGGAATAATAATTTCATCAGCAACTTCACAAAAAATTCTCGGTAAGTCATTGATAATTGATTCAGATCCATTTGCTACAAAAAAATTATGTACACTCATTAAAAATTTTTCAGATAGTTTTTTCCGTAACTGTTTGCCATTAGGCGAAGGATAGTCATTTAGATCTATCCGCAATTGTTTTAAAGCACTCATAACCAAAGGAGAACACCCTAAAGGATTCTCGCTGAGTGATACATCTATCGGGCGTTTTTCAGTAAAAGCATACATTTTTTTCATCGCCCTTGGCTGAATGATCCTATTATTTTTCATTTTCCCTTTCCACGCACAAAAAAACCTCCGTTTTGGAGGTTTGTGACATTGTGCTTAATTAGTATGAAATTATTGCATCAGAAACACACACCTCCCAATTGGGGCGTAATACCAGGCAGTATAGTGTGCGTTATTTGATAACAACATTATTCGAATTATATCTTAAACAAATTTATTTGTCTGTATTGAGTTTAATATTCTATGAAAGTGAGCGTGCTTAAATCTTAGTTGGAGTCTCTTCAGGAAAAAAAGCTCCATTTATCAAACATCTTCTATAACCAAAGACAAATCATCCCCTGATAAACTTATTCATTTTTCTCGGGTTGCTTTTCTGCTGTTTCTTGTGAAAATGCTTTTTTTCTCTCCCAAATTTTATCGTCATTGAGAGCATTTATCCAATCTTTGTAAATTCTTATCAAGATAACTTCTTCCCAAAAATTTTCTTTGAGAAACTCATAATAAGAATGAAAATCAATTCCCATTATGTGATGAAGAGGGAGATCCTCTATACTCTTGGCAATTTCTGCTTCAGTTCGATTACTCGGTTGGTAATTGTCGGGTGGGGAAAAGTCTCTTGCTTCATCCTTTTGTCCAAAGCGCAGCCAGTTTTGTTGCTGTTGTGGAGTGAGTGTTTCTTCTGTTTCTTTCATAATGTTTTCTTCTTCGCTTGTGCATCAATATATATCAATCTGAAAAATCTTCAAGCAGCAGGCGAAATGGTCATAAAACTTTCCCCCTTTTCTCCTCGCGCCTCCAGAGTTATGATGAATGGTTTCCGCCCTGTTGTCAGTAGCCTGCTTCTGCTTAATCTATGCCGAAGAAAAACCTCAAAAAAACCACTGGAAGCAAATTTTCCTCCTTAATTCGGCGGTATTCTGCTTTGATTGCTTTGCTGGTTATCTTGGCCTTTTTGAGCAGTGGCTTAAATTTGATTATTCCAAAAATTATTGCTCAGAGTATTGATGACTACAGCCAAGCTCAATTTTCAATGAGTACGACACTTTGGTTGTTTGTCGCCATCATTATTGGTATTTTCATTTTTAGCTACCTGCAAAACATTTTACAAACCTTCACCTCCGAAAAAGTTGCTCGCGATCTCCGCAATGATGTAAGCCAAAAAATTTCTGAGCAAAGCTATAGTTATGTGCAAAAGACTGGCTCCAGTAAACTTCTCACGAACCTCACATCTGACGTTGATTCTGTCAAACAATTTGTTTCCCAAGGTGTTGTCTTTATCTTTTCAGCGATCTTCATGCTGATTGGGGCGAGCGTCCTCTTATTTTCAATTGATTGGCAGTTAGCCCTAAGCATTTTCGCTATCCTGCCCATTATTGCCCTTAGCTTTTTCTTCGTTTTTCGCCAAATGCGGGTATTCTTCAAAAAAACTCAAGAAATTATTGATTGGCTCAATCGAATCATCAGCGAAAATATTTTTTCCGCCGCTTTGGTTCGCGTTTTGAATTCACAAACACTTGAAGCCCAAAAATTCCTCAAAGCCAACCAAGCCGCTAAAGATACTTCGATGGAAATTGTTCGACTTGCTTCTACCATCGTACCAATCATTACCTTTATTGCTAATTTAGCAACCTTGATTATTGTCGCCATGGGCGGACATTATGTCATTATTGGCAAAATGAGTTTAGGTGATTTTTCCGCCTTTAATAATTATGTCGCTTTGCTCATTTTTCCCATTATTCAACTCGGCATTGTTAGCAATATTTTTTCGCGAGCCGACGCTTCTTTCCAGAGAATTCAGGAAGTTTTGGCTGCCGAGATTCCTCAGCACGCTGGTCAAAGAATTGCAGAGCTCCAAGGGAATATTCAGCTGAAACAAGTTTCTGTCGTTCATGATGATCGACAAGTTGTTAAGGATGTGAGTTTCACAATTCGGGCAGGCAGCAAAACCGCCATCATTGGCCCCACCGCTTCTGGGAAAACACAATTGCTTTACCTTTTAACTGGCCTTATTCAACCAGAAACGGGGGAAATCTTGTATGATGGACATTCCTTGCAAGAATACGATCCCATTTCCCTTCATCGGCAAGTGAGCTTTGTTTTCCAAGATAGCATTCTTTTTAACCTCTCAATCCGCGAAAATATTGCTTTTGATGCACAAGTCGATAAAAGTAGCTTACAAAAAGCCATTGAAACGGCAGAACTTGAGGACTTTATTAACCGCTTACCAAAAAAATTAGATACTGTAGTTTCTGAGCGAGGCGCAAGTCTCTCAGGAGGACAGAAACAACGCATTATGCTTGCTCGAGCCTTAGCACTCAATCCAAAAATCCTTCTGCTTGACGATTTTACTGCACGAGTCGATACTTTGACGGAACAAAAAATCATTCAAAATATTGAGAAAAACTATCCTGATCTGACTCTCATTTCTGTTACCCAAAAGATTGCTTCCATTAAAAACTACGATCGGATTATTGTCCTCATGGAAGGGGAAGTAATTGCGAGTGGCAAACATGAAGAACTTCTGAAAAATTCGGCCGAATACGTCCAAATATATAATTCACAGAAAAGCACCCAAAGCTATGAGATACAACCTCAATAAACCTCAGCAAGCAGCGGAACAAGTTGATCTGCGCCAAAGTATCAAAAAACTTTTGCCACTCTTATTAAGCGAAAAGCGTTTGCTTTTAGTCGCCCTCATTACCGTGCTGGTCGGCTCAACATTAAGCCTGCTGGCTCCCTATCTCGTTGGTTACATTATTGATCACTTCATTAAAATCGGCCAATACAAGCAGCTTTTTCTCTGGTCTGGCTATCTCTTGGCTATTTACCTTGCTGCCTTGCTGGTTTCCTACATCCAAACAAAAACTGTTGGGACACTTGGTCAGCGAGTCCTCTTCACTTTACGAAAACAGATTTTTGAAAAACTTCAACAGCTGCCCATTTCTTTTTTTGATCAAAACAAAGCAGGTGATCTCACTTCACGCATCAATAACGACACCGATAACCTCAATCGATTTTTCTCTCAAGCACTGGCCCAATTCACCGGCAATGCCTTTAGCATCGTTGGAGTCACCATCTTTATCTTTGTCTTGAATTGGCGTTTAGCGGTAACGGCCCTGATCCCTGCCTTGTTCTTACTCCTCGTCACTCGTTTTCTTTCCCCTTGGATCAAAACTCGGAATGCCAAAAGCTTGAAAGCTCTGGGCAACTTGAGTGCGGAAATTCAGGAAAGTTTGAATAATTTTAAAGTCATTATTGCCTTTAATCGCCGTGATTATTTTCGGCAAAATTTCACCGAGGTAAATCAGGCAAATTACCAAAATTCTATCAAGGCAGGCATTGCCAATACATTGCTGATGCCAATTTATCATATGGCCAGTAACTTGGCGAATTTACTCGTTCTGCTTGTCGGAATCTTGCTTATCCAGCATTCATTGCTTACCACTGGTTTATTGATTAGTTTCTTTTTATACCTTGATCGGCTCTATGGACCTATGCGGCAAATGGCTAACCTCTGGTCAATTTTCCAAACCGCACTCGCCAGTTATGATCGCATCACCGCCATTTTGGCCCTCGAAACTGATTTGCCCATTCTGCCCAGTCAAAAAAGAACAGACACCGACACCGTAATTGCTTTCAAAAAAGTGTTTTTCCGCTACGGAAAAACGCCAGTTTTGCAAAACATTTCTTTTCAACTGAAAGAAGGGAAAACCTACGCTTTTGTTGGTCCAACAGGTGGAGGAAAAACAACTACAGCCTCATTGATGGCTCGACTCTATGATCCAGAAAAGGGTCAAGTGATCTTTGAGGGCCAAGACCTGCGGTCTTGGCCCTCCGAAGAACGAGCCAAAAAAATTGGTTTCATTCTTCAAGAGCCTTTCTTATTCTCTGGCAACATTGCTGAAAACATTCTATATGGCAACAGGGACTATCAAGATTTCACTGTCAAGAAACTTCAGAAGCTTTTAGCGGAAAATAATCTTGATGCACTCATTAAACGCTTTCCCAATGGTTTAGAAACTCCAGTCGTTAACGGAGGCGAAAGTTTAAGTCTTGGTCAAAAGCAATTGATTGCGTTTATCCGCATTGTTCTGCGCAATCCTGATCTTTTGATTCTTGATGAAGCAACTGCCAATATCGATACGGTCACAGAAAACCTCTTAGATGATATTTTGGCCCATCTACCAAAGAAAACAACCCTAGTGGTCATTGCCCACCGTCTCAATACCATTGAAAATGCGGACGAGATTTTCTTTGTCAATGCCGGTCGAATCACTCCCGCTGGTTCCATGCAACAAGCGGTTGATATGTTACTTCATCAAAAGCGAAAAAGTTAGCAACTTTATTGCACTCCAGAACTCGAATCAAGTGTATTGACTGGTTGTTGCACCTCTGGTTGATTCCCAAAAATAATGCTTCCTCTTCCTTCATCCTTTTCTTTGGGCAAACTTGGTTCTGGTGAAAGAATAACTGGACTAACTCCAGTATCAAAAATCTGAGAACCGCCATTTGAAGTCGGCGTTGGGGTAGGGGTTGGAGTCGGCGAGAGCGCTTGGTTGGCGGCCGCTTCAGCGGCCGCCTGAGCCCGAGCCGCCTCGAGTTGGCTCATGGCTAAGGCAATTTCTGCTTGAGTCGCCTGAATTTCTGCCAAAACGGCACTTTGATCTTGAACGACTACAACGGTTTGAGTTGTTGGATTCTGAGTCGCACTGGTTGTTCGAGTTGAAGGATTTCTTGTGGTGGTCGTTATTTTGCTGGGAGTTGTCACCGTATTCGTTGGCGAGTTGCCACTGTCCGCAACCGCAATTTTTTCTTGAACTGCGCGCTGTTGGTCAACCAGATCCAAAGAAACCGTATTTAGAGTCGCTAAATATTGATCAATGAGCGCCCGTTTGCGTTCTGCTTGCTGAATCTGCAGCAGTTCTTCTCCTGTCTGGTCAACTTGTTGGTTTAAGTTTTGCAAACTGGTCACCGCATATTCACCATCCATGCTCAAACGCATTTCTGCCAACCGTCTTTCCGTGAGTTTCATTTGCGTTTGAGATTGCAGGGAAGAGGACGGACTCATCACGAAAAGCAACGCCCGTTCCAAAATTATTTTCCACGGATAAGTACTATCACCAGGAATAGCATTCCAAGATGCCAGCGCCATAGTGGTCGGGGGCAGGAAAAAAAGCATAATTGCCCAGATGCAAATGCTTCCCCAATGTTTCATTGCAATAAGTATAGCAGCTCTCAAAAAGAGTGCCTACCAGGAATGTATGCTTTATAAGAAAAGTTATTTTTGAAAATCAGCCCAAAATATTTTTGCGAATGCTTTCACTTTTCCAGCCTGGATCAGCACTCCTTCTTTTTCGAGCAAAGCAGCTTTTTCATCCATCGCTGCCCCTGTTTTTTCTCCACGAAAACCATGTAAATTTCCCTGACTATCTACAACCCGATGACAAGGAACTTCTGGAGCATAGGGATTTCGCCGTAAAACTTGACCAATCGCTTGAGCACTCCCACAAGAAACAGCCTTGGCCAAAGCCAAATAGCTCGTCACTCTGCCTCGAGGGACTTGACGAAGAGCAGCATAGACGCGCTCAGCAAATTCACTTGGCATTAGGCCTTCTGAAATCTTTGGACATCTTTGATGACTTCTGCGGCATGTTTGGCCGGACTTACTTTTTCATAAATCTTAGCAATTTTTCCCTCTGGATCAATTAAAAAAGACATCCGCCGAATTCCTAAGAAAGTCTTACCAAACATCGATCGTTCACCCAAAACCGCATAATCAGTTAACACTTTTTTCTCAGTATCCGCCAAGATCGGAAAGGGGAGATGAAATTTCTCCGCAAAACCTTGGTGACTCTTCACAGAATCAGCACTAACGCCCCAGACAATCACGCCTAAATCCCTCAAATCTTGCCAAGCGTCGCGCAGGGTACAAGCCTCCGTTGTACAACCAGGTGTATTATCTTTTGGATAAAAGTAGAGTAAAAGCCAATGCCCGGCAGCATCAGCCAATTGTCTCTTTTCTGAGTTTTGGTCATATAACGAGAATTGGGGAGCTTTATCGTGAATTTTTAGCATAGTTT
>CAZWOQ010000037.1:0-6915 GCA_964635585.1 uncultured Pseudomonadales bacterium
TCTTTTTCTTTAGTGGGCTGTTTTGCAATAATTGAGTGCTCGGTTCTTGATCTTTCTCATCAAGCGTCGCTTTCTTGTATTGCTCTGGTAAATACTTTTGAGTGACAAGCATACTAATAAACTATTTTCTTCAATTTCTAGTCTAAAATATTTTTTACAAAAAAAATAGGGTAAATTCCCTGTAACCTATATATGGTGCGAATGTTAGAGACGTTTAGGTGTTTTTCTCTAACGCAGAAATTCCCGGCAATTCGCTCCCTCCCAAAAATTCTAAGGCTGCACCACCTGCGGTAGAAACATGACTAAAGCGGTCACGAAGACCAAGAGTGTTTACAAGTTCACCCGTTTCTCCACCACCACAAATGGTAATTGCTCGGTGTTTGCCTCGATCGGCAATGCAGCGAGCAATTTTTTTGCTTCCCTGAGCAAAAAGAGGATTTTCGAAAACACCCATCGGTCCATTCCAAAAAATAGTTTTGGCTTGGCGCAGAATGTAACAATAGAGTTGAGTGCTTTGGGGGCCAAGATCAAAGTATTGGAGATCAAGGTCATCGGGACGATCTTTGGCATCATGAAGCAAACTGATTGTTTGTAAGTCTTTTTTTTGGTCAATTGCCTTGTTTTTTGCGGCAAGGACATCTATTGGCAGGACAATTTTTGGGAAGGGCAACTCGGTTGTGTGAGTCTGATTCCCGACCTTCTCTTTGAGTGGTAAGACACTTCGTTCTGTTTTGTGGGCTTGGAGAATACTTCGAGCGAGGGCGAGCGTTTTTTCTGGATTTTCACCAATGAAAGAACGATGTGTTTCTATGCCACCAGCTTTGAGGAAGCTGTTGGCGAGGCCGCCACCAATGAGAACCATGTCGGCGAGCCGAGCCAAATTTTTCAGGGTGGCAACTTTGTCATCAATTTTGGCTCCGCCCATCACAACGACAAAGGGATGTTCTGTTTTTTCTAAAAGGGTTCTTAGCATTTTTACTTCAAAGCTGAGGGCAAAACCTGCAAAGCTTGGTAAAAGTTGACTAACACCAACAATGGAAGCGTGGGTACGGTGAGAAGCCGAAAAAGCTTCGTTTATGTAGACATCAGCGAATTTTGCTAATTCGGCGGCAAAATGGGGATCATTGCTTTCCTCACCAGGGTGAAAACGTAGGTTTTCCAGAAGTAAGATCTCTCCATTTTGAAGTTTTGTAATTGCTTGCTTGGCTTTTTCTCCGACGCAATCTTCAGCAAATTGACAATTCAGTCCCATTTTTCGCTGGAGATATTGAGCGACAGGATAAAGGCTTTCCTGGGGATGGACTTTGCCTTCTGGCCGTCCGAGGTGAGAGATGAGAATAATTTTAGCCTCATTTTCCTGCAGAAAATTGAGTGTTTCTAGGGAATTTCGTAAGCGTTGGTCATCAGCAACCCGTTGAACTTCTTGTCCAGAACGAGTTTTGACCGTTTTCAAAGGAACATTAAAGTCCACACGGACAAGGACACGTTTTCCTCGAATTTCAGTCACTCGTGGTGGGCGTAAAGGCATAGGCAAGCTTTCTGACTGTGATTTTGTTTTTTTCTCTAGATTCAGAGACGACAAAAGCACAAAACCATGATACAATCTTCCCGTCCAAAAGGAAAGGAAAAATTTTGGTATGGCTGAAAAAGCAAAAAAAATTACGACGATGGCAGAGTTGTTAGCTGCTAACGCGGGGAAGGTCGTTATCCCGCAAAAAGGAGCCACCGTTTCTGGTGTGATTGTAGAAAAAAATCGAAAAAATCTCCTCGTAGATTTGGGAAGTAAAACTGAAGGAGTCGTTGCAGAAAAGGAATACGAATTTGCACTCGACTTTATCAAAGATCTTAATGTCGGTGACAAGGTCACTGCTATTGTGGTCTCAACTGATAATGACAAAGGCCAAGTGGTGCTTTCTCTGAAGGGTGCTGCCTCTGATGCAAAATGGGAGTACTTTGAAGAAGCTTTGGAAAAAGAAGAAATTCTTGATGCCAAGGGAGTAGAAATGAACCGTGGTGGCTTGATTGTGGTGGTTAATGCTGTTCGAGGTTTTGTGCCTTCCAGTCAATTTAGCCGAAAATACATGGGCAAAATTGCTCAGCTTAAAGGTCAAGATCTTAAGGTCAAAGTCATTGAAGTTGATCGAGAGAAGAATCGTTTGATTTTCTCTGAACGTCACGTCAGTGAAGCCAAGGAATTGGCCCAAAAGGATTTGGCAATTCAAAGTGTTAAAGAAGGTGAAATTTACGAAGGTGTAGTTTCTGGAGTGATGCATTTTGGACTTTTTGTCACGGTAGAAATTCCGGTAAAAGATGAAGAGGACAAAGATAGCATTGGTTATGTTGAGGGTTTGGTACACATTTCTGAAATTTCTTGGGAAAAAGTGAACCATCCAAAGGATTACCACAAAGTCGGTGATCGTGTCCAAGTTAAGGTTTTGGGAATCGATGAGAAGACCAATAAACTGAATCTTTCTATCAAGCAATTGAATGAAGATCCTTGGCACAGTATCGAAGAGCGTTATCCCGTTGGAACAACCTTTACGGGAAAAGTTACTCGTGTGGAAAATTTTGGTGTTTTTGTGAATGTTGAAAAAGGAGTTGATGGCCTTATTCATTCAACGAAACTTGATCCAAGTCGCGAATTAAAAGTGGGCGAAGCGGTGACAGTGAACGTGGAGAATGTGGTTCCCGATCAACGCCGCATGAGTTTGAGTTTGGTGGAAACCCAAGCTCCAATTAACTACAAATAAGCCTTTTGCTTATATCCGAGTGAATTGAAAAAGTCCTGGATTTGTCCAGGACTTTTTGTTTATACAGAGCGACAAATCAGAGCAAAAAATCGGTTTTTATGGTATAATGTGGTATATGGCAAAACAAAGAATGATTGTAACCGATGACCAACTTTTGATTGATATGGACTTGTTATTCAACGCTATTCGCGAAGCAAATGGCGATTGGCAGCAAGTTGAGCGAGACATGCAACAATACCTCGCTGCTGTGCAAGGCATGGCTGATGCAAGTCAAGAAGATGCTTCTGATGAAGAGTAAGTGACTTGGTTAACAGTTGCCTGTCCTCTGCCCAAAAGGAAAAGAAATGTCTGAGCAAAAAATGACCGAACAGAGTGAAGTGAAAGCTCCTCTTGTAATTGCTTGTGGTGATGAAGGTGTACAAATCAATACGGGCTGTCGTTTTGCTTTTCTAGGAGCTGGATTTCAGTTGCCTGGTTTTCATGAAGCGATTCAAGCGTTGAAAAAAGTTTTGGCAAACTACCCAACGACAGATACTCAGCTGCGAATGGTAGCAAATGAAGAAAATGCCTATTTCCGTGAGAGTATGCACTTGAATGATTGGGATGAGGCAAATGCGAGTATGCAACAGCGAATAGCGGCTTTGGCAGATAAAGAGGCGCTTCTGTATGCAGGAATTTTACCTTTTAGTGACCCAGTTGAATTGGAGCATGAAGTCAAAGGGCATATGGTTCGTCCTCACGATGTTCATATCGCGAATAAGATCTGTTTTACACTCGCAGGTGGTGAAAGTACTTACAACCTTGGTCAATATCTCATTTCTGCGGATTGGTTATTGCAAGCAAAAGATCAAGCTTTAGCCAAAGAAACATTGCAAACTCAAGTAGATTTTTATTGTCGATTGGCCAAAAAAGCGCAATTACCAATGGTGCTTCAGATGGAGGGGCCATTAGGAGAAGCCGTCGCGGCAGAGAACTTAAAATTGCTTTCAGCGATGGGTTTTGCGGTCTCGAAATAAGTTTCTCAAAAAAGACAAGACTGGCAGAACGCGTTTGGCTATTCGCTTGTACAATAGTGCTGTCTTTATGGCAAAAACGAAATCAATTCAGCCACTGTCACTTTTTGGGGAGACTTTTACAAAAGAGAAATCTCAAATTGGAAAAGCATCTCAATCCCCAAAAAAGCGTAAAAAAAATTCTTCGCCAAAAATCCATGAGAAACCGGAAAGAGAAAAATCGACGGCGGAAAAAACTCAGCATAATTTTGAATCAACCCAGCACCTTTTAGAGCGTTATCAAGTTGTTCCTGTTAACAAAGCAATTTCCCACGAATTTCAGAGTTTCGGTTGTTATTTAGCAGAAACTTTGGGAGATTTGGCGCACACGTCTTTATATATTCGTCTGGCAAAGCGCCAATCTCGCGCGGTGTTGGAACAAGCTTTGCGTTTTGTAGTTGATTCTCAGGCCCGAAATAAGGCAAAATTGTTTATGTGGAAACTCCAACAATTGAAACTCCAACAACAGCAGCCACCGCAAACCCTGCCACATCAGAACGACCAGAAAAGTCCCAAACTGAAAGGCGAAGCGTGAAACGTTGGCCAACCTATTTGTTGATTCTCTTTCTTCTTGCCCTAGCCGTTTTTTTGGGTGCAAATTATTTTCGCCAACGCCAAAACGTTGCAGAAAATCCAGTTCTTCAACCCAGTGTCACGCCAACGCCCGTAGCGACATCGAGTAAAGCGGCTTTAACTGACAAGGAAAGAATTCTTCAGATGATTGCAATTCCCGTTACGGTGACTGATTTTTTGGCGGAACAGAAACAACTTGCAAACGAAGACGCAAAAAAGCTGAATTCTTCGGCTTCAGCTGAATTGGTTGAGCCAAATGCTCAGGAAACTTGGTCTGATTGGATTACAGACAGAAAACCAGGTTTTGTTGTCTATTTTGGGAGCCGAATTTCAACGGAAAGTGCGACTTTGGCTTCAGCAAGCCTTCATAAACTGTATCCAGAAAATTTTTATCAACCATTAATTATGGTTGATCATGAAGGTGCTTCGGTACAGCGTCTCCAAGGGACTGGTTTTAGTCGTCTTGATAGCTGGGCAAACATTGTTGAAAAATACAATAGTGAAGAACAGGTAAAGGCGTTTCGCCAATCAGCGCAACAAGTTTCGGCAGCCGGTGTGAATATTGTTTTGGCTCCAGTGCTCGATATTGCTTCGGGAAGTGCGATCCTTCAGAGCCGTGCAAGTGATGATGAAGAAAAACTTGCAGTGGCGGCGGAGAATTATATTAAAACTTTTTCGCAGTACCACCTTATGCCAGTCATCAAACATTACCCAGGAATTGGGCAACTGAGCAGTGATCTGCATACGAGCTCTGGAGAAGTGGCTCTTCGCAGCCAAGATACAGCAATCTTTTCTAAAATTTTAACGCAATTTCCCAATATCGGAGTGATGACAACACATGTGTCACTTAAAGATAAATTTAATGGGCAACCTTGCAGTTTAACTGCAGAATGTCTCAAGCCTCTGACGGAAAATTTTCCTGAAGCCTTATTGGTGACCGACGATTTATCTATGAAATCTGCTTTGGAAGTGAAGGGCCGAGAACAAAGTCTTTCAGAAGCAGCCATTGCTGCGGTCCGAGCAGGGAATAGTGTTTTGCTGTTTGGTCCTGATGTGAGTATGGCAGAATTGGACCAGGTAATTGCCGATCTCTTGACACAATACCAAGATTCAGCCAGCTTTCAGAAAGCAGTTGACCTAAATGTGGCAAGAATTCTACAATTAAAGAGCGAACAATGAAAACATCTTTTGCACTGTCAGGCGCGGAAAAAAGAAAAGTTTTGCTTTTTGCTTTTATAATGTTGGCGCTGCTGGCGGTTATTCGCCAAGCTTGGGTAGATTGGCAAAGCTTTCTGTTTTTCTTTGCGGGTTATCTCTTGGGTTTTTTTCTCCTTTTTCTTGATGAGAAATTTATTTACTCTAAATATAATGAAAAGATTGATTCATCAATAGTTTCAAGTGATGATGCTAACGAAAAAATCCCACAAACGCAATTGATGACTCGGTCGATATTTTTTTTACTTGCTTTGCCTTTTTTGGCAGTATTTACTTTTACTTCAACAGGAAGTCCTTTTGCAGAAGCCTTTGTTTGGGCACTTCTCACGTCAGAAGTTGCAGAGATTTGGGCTTTGCGCAAAGAGCCTTTGGTTTTTAGTCAGCGCTTTTTCGCGGAATCGAAGCATTGGTCAACTCAGCAGGAAATTCAGAGAATCGCTTGGTTGAGTCTTGGCATTCTTGTGGTATTATTGCTGCTCTGGTTACTCTAATTACTCAGGGAGCGAATTATGAAAAAACCGATTTTTGTTTGGTTGTTGTCGCTACTCTTTTCAGGGCTTTTTTTGTTTGCTCTATTTGTGCTTTTTTGGCCAAAACTTTGGCCAACTTTTTTGCATGATCACCAAGTTCTCACTTTTGACGTGAAGGAGCATCTTTTTGCTAAGCCGGCCAGACAACTGCGCTTAGAAGTAGTGACCAGCAGCACTTCTATTCAAGAAGGCCTAGCGAACCGTGAATCATTAGTCAGCCAAGATGGGGAAGCAATTGATGGCATGTTGTTTGTATTTCCTGGTGGGAGCTATGCTGTTTTTTGGATGAAAGGGATGCAATTTCCTCTTGATATTTGTTGGTTGCGCGATGGAAACTTGTTATCTTGTGACACTGCGCAAGCTGAAGAGCGAGAAGAAAGTGGAAAATATCGAAGACTCAACTCGCCAGGGAAAATCGAAGCCGTTTTGGAAGTTGCTCCAGGAGCCTTAGCAGACTGGCAAGAGGATTGGCAACTTTTTCCGAGTCAGCTCTTTTCGCTTCTATAAAAAATAAGGTATGATAGGAATATGCCCAACGACCTTGGAAGTGTTTCTGGTTCTGGCTCTTTTCCGACACTGAGAAAATTTCTTGGAGATGATTTTGTTGCTCAGGGTTTAGTGGTTCCACAAAAAGGAGGAACTGAAACGATGCTGCAAGCAAACTCTCAGGCAGCAGCGCTTCCTTCGTCTGCCCAGCCTTTAGTTTCAACTTCTTTGCCGGTATCTCCATCTGAGCCAAAAGCTGTGACGCAATCGGCCAACAAAAACTCTCTTGATGAGTCGGCAGCCTTAGAT
>CAZWOQ010000038.1:0-6774 GCA_964635585.1 uncultured Pseudomonadales bacterium
CAGTGTGAGTGCTGGCGATTTTGCAGCGCTTTTTGGTAGGTTTTTTGGTAGAGTTGGGCGAGGGCGGCGGCGCTGTGGCCTTCGGCCCAAAGCCGCGCCGCCGCCAACTTCCGTTCCTGTTTTTTGGGATCCTTTTGCGTTTCTTGCCAAGTTGCAAGGGCTGATTTAGCGAGTTCTTCAGCATTTTTCGCGAAAATAATGTGTTTGGCAAAAGGACTGTTTTGCCAATAAGCCGTCTTGAGAGCATGCTGACCGACTGCAAAAACCGGAACGCCAATTTGCATAGCTTCCAGAGCGGCTAAATAGCCGCCAGCGCAAGCAAAATCTGCTTGCTGTAAAAATTCTTGCGGTTTGACGACCCAGCCCAGAACTTTTCCATATCGGGCAGCTGTGCTTTGAAGTGGTCCAGCACCACAAAAAAGCATCCTTGCTTGCGGATAGCTTTTTTGAAATTTTTGGAAAGCCGCCAAAAAAACTTCTAAACCCGTATCTTCTGCGAGACGACCGACAAACACCCAAGTTGGCGCTTTTTTCTCTCGAATTATTTGATTTTGAACTGATTTATAAAGGTTTTTTTTCGTTTTCTCAAAAGTCGGCAAAACGCCATAACTCAGGGTAATTTTCTCTTTGGGAAGCTGATAAAAAATTCGAATGTAATCACCCACGGCAATGACTTGGTCAGAGAGCCTGAGACTGAGCTGTTTCCAAAAGAGATTTTTTTTGGGAAGAGGGAATTGGGTTTCCCAGCCATGGAAAGTGCAGAGCCAAATTTTTTTGGGAAAAAGTAAACGCAGGGGAAGCAGTTCGGGAAAAATATCCTGCACCCAAATCAGGTCCGCGTTTGCAAAATCTCGCCAATGCCAAAGAAATTGGAGCCAAATGAGCAACAAGCGCAGGAGAGGAAGTTCTGCTATGGGGGCGAGGCTCTGAACAGTGATTGCTTGAGAATGGCCAGCCAAAAAAGGAGCTTCGCTGGCTGCATGGCGGTTATTTTGTTTCGATGAAGGACGAATAAGTACTTTGATGTGCCAGAATTTGGCCAATTCTGGCAATAATAATTCAAGGTGCTGCTCAAGGCCACCCCGAGAGGGCCAAAATGCTGGAGTTATCAGTACAGCTTGCGTGGTTTTTGCCATGGTCTTTCGTTATAATAAAGCCCTATGTCTGATCCCCTTCCTTCTTCTCAACTTCGCAAGCACAGCAGGGCGGGGAGTTCTTCTCTAGAGACTCAGTCTGATTATAAGAAAAAAACCCTCGCTTTGATAGTTACGGTTTATAAAGAAGTGGCAACAATCTGGCAACTTTTGGAAAGCTATCGTCAGCAAAGTCTTCTTGCTGACGAAATGATTATTGTCGATGCTGATTCTCAAGATGGAACGGCAGAAATTGTTGCTGCCTATGCTGCAAAATATCAAAAGCTTAATATTCGCTTTTTTGTCAAAGCCGGAAACCGCAGCCAAGGCCGCAACTTTGCGCTGCGCAAAAGTCAAGCTGACTGGATTGCCATCACTGATGCGGGCTGTCGTCTCGACCCCGATTGGCTCAAACATCTCATGATGGAGCAGAAGCGGAGTGGGGCAGAAGTTGTGGCGGGCTATTATCGAGGCGAAGTTCAAGGATTATGGCAGGAAGCATTTGTGCCCTACTTTTTGGTGATGCCTTGGCGTTTACAGCAGGGACGTTTTTTGCCTGCGACTCGCTCGATGCTGATCAAGAAGAGTCGCTGGCTTGCCATGGGTGGTTTGAATGAAAAATTGTTAGTAAGTGAGGATTTTGAGTTTGCGCGCCGCCTGCAGGCGGCGCGCATTCCCATCGCCTTCGCCCAACAAGCCATCGTCTTTTGGCAGGCACCCGAGACTCCCAAAGAATTTTTCCAAAAAATCTCCGCTTTCGCCGCAGGAGACATTCGAGCGGGAATTTTACGACCAAAAGTACTGCTGCTCTTTTTGCGGGCAACCCTGGCACTTATTTGGTTTTTCCTTATTCTTTGGAATGCGCTGTTGGCATCGGCGCTTCTGTGGCCTTTGTTTTGGGGTTTACTTACTCTTGCCTTCCTCTATGCACTCTGGAGTATTTTTAAAAACTTGCGAGCCTGTCCCCACGCTTGGTTCCTTTTGCCTTTCGTCCAACTTTTGGCAGATTTGGCGGTACTCTGGGGAACACTGATGGCAAGATTTGCTTGATTCTTCGCTTTTCCATCTTGAGACAAATTAAAATTTTTGCCTTGCTTCTTCCCCATTCCCATGATATTATACTGACCGGTCAGTATAAAAATAAAAATCATATCTGAGCAATGCCAAAAAAAGAAAATAGTCAGCAGCAAAATTTGTGGCTTTTCGCAGATCTCCGGCAAATCCTCAAAAAACGTTTTTGGCGGATTGCGGCGCTCGCGGTCTTGTTGTTGCCATTGATTTATGGTGCTTTGTATTTGTGGGCGTTTTGGGATCCCTATGGGCGTTTAGATCGTTTACCAGTGGCTTTGGTAAATCAAGATCATTGTGTTTCACGAAAGTCGGCGAGTGATCCAGAGAAAAAACAATCGCGAACAGATGAGCAACTTTGTGCGGGTCAGGAAAGTTTAGATGCCTTGCTTGAGGAAGCACCTTTGCAGTTTACCGTAACGGATTTGGCAAGCGCTCAAAAAGGTTTAGCTGAGCATCGTTTTGATGCCATTGCGATTTTTCCGGAAGATTTCAGTCAGCGCTTGCTCACGGCTGATTCGCTTGCGCCAGAACAAGCCGAGATTATTTTTCAAGCTCGACCGGCGAGTAATTTTATGGCGTATAAATTGATTGATTCCGCTTTCCAGCGAATAAAAGCTTCTTTGAACCAAAAGCTGAGTGAGACCTACTTGAATGATATTTTTGCCAGTACGCGTGATTCCTTATCTGATCTGGAAACTGCGAAAGATGGAAGCCAAGATTTGTGGAGTGGCTTGACTGAAGCACAGACTGGCAGTCAAGACCTTCTTCAAGGTGGTCAGGATTTATACGAGGGTGAGGGCAGTTTGCGAAGTGGTTTAAATGATCTTTCCAATGGCATGTTGGCTTTTCGAGCGGGTATGAATGAAGTGCAGGCGGGGAAGACTTTGAGTTTTAATGCGGGAATTGATCAAGCGGCAACGGGAAGCCAGACATTGGCGAGTGCTTTACTCAGTTTAGCGAAAAACCAAGAGCAGTTCTCTACTGCTTTGCAAGCGTTGCCCCAAGAAACAGCCCAGCTAAATGCTGGGGCGGCGCAAGTAAATACGGGGATAATCGCGGCTGAACAGATTCTGGCGTCGGCTCTGGCAATTGATCCAAGTAGTAGTCAGTCTGCAGCAATTCAGCAGGCTTTGTTGGTTTTGCAAAGCAGTCAAGCTGGGCAACAACAGCTTTTAGCTGGCTTGAGTCAACTTCAGACAGAGAGTCCCGGGATTGCTTCGGCATCGACGCAGCTGGCTGCTGCGAGCAAGCAAACGGCTCAGGGAGCGGCAGATTTAGCGAGTGGTTTATCCGATATTAAGGTTGGCAAAGATCAGCTCTGGTCAGCCACTACGGATTTGCAAGATGGACTTTTCTCGGCGACTAGCGGGAGTAATGATTTGGTACTTGGCATGCAGGATTGGTTAACTGGTCAGGAAGATTTAAAGGCTGGTTTGGTGGAGGCAGCAACTGGAGCCGCGGATTTGGCTCAAGGTTTATCGGACGCAGTGGAGGAGACGGCGGAAAAGACAGCGCCGAGTCGCACGGAAGCCGAAGCGCAAATGATGGCTGAGCCGGTGATTCTGGCGGATTTATCCTATGATTTAGTTGCGAACAATGGAACGGGTTTTGCGCCATATTTCATTCCTTTGGCTCTTTGGGTGGGTGCGATGGCTTTATTTTTTGTCATTGTTTTACCAGAGAAAGCGGCCCTTACTTGGAAGGAGTTGTTGAGCAAGTTTTTGGCTTGGTCAATTTTGGCGAGTCTGCAAGCTTTGCTTTTGGGAGTGATTTTGTGGCGGGTTCTAGGGTTGACGGTACTGCTTTTACCAGAGTACTTTGCCTTACTGTTGCTTTTGGCATTTTGCTATTTGGGAATTCAATTTTTGCTGAACTATAGTTTTGGTTTGGCAGGTAAATTTTTGTCGATTGTTTTGTTGATGCTGCAATTAACCAGTTGTGGGGGCAGCTATCCGCTGCCCACCGTGAGTGATTTTTTTCAACAGCTCTCCCCTTTCTTGCCCATGACTTACGCTACGGCAGCTTTGCGAGAGGTTATTTCTGGGGCGGATCGTGGCTATCTTTGGCAGCAGCTTTGGGTGTTGATTGGTATTACAATAGGAGTATATGCCGCTTCAATTGCGGTGGTATTCGGAAAGGGCTATGCCAGCAGATTCTTCCACCAAAAGAAACGCGATTATCTTGGGCGCGATTAGTGAGTTTGCCAAAAAAGGATTTGAGAAGGCTTCGATTGATGCGATTGCTTTGCGCGCGAAAGTTGCCAAGGGGACAATTTTCTATCATTTTCAGACGAAACAGGCTCTATTTGCAACGGTTTTGGAAGAAGGCGAAAAGCGCTTTGTCGAAAGGCTGCAGGCGCAACTGTATCCTGGCATGCCCTGTGAAGAACAGTTGCGGGCGGCGTTGGCAGTGGAGCGAGAGTTTATTTTAGAATATCGAGAACTTTTTCAAGTTTTAATGAATGAATTATTGGCGAGACGGCAAAGTTTAGCGAGTTTTGAAAGTATTTTGGAAGAGGGGCAAAAGGAAAAACTTTTTCGGACAGATTTGAGTGCTGCAGCTTTGAGTCAAGCAATTTTTTGGCAGGTGGCGGTTTTGGCATTGCAGCAGAGTAAAGAGGATTTGTCAGCTTTTATTTTAGCTGGCTTGATTGCGCCGGCTCAATCGAAAAAAAGAGGCTAGAGCGGGAAAATTCGGCTTGCTTTCTTGAGGTTTCTAGTATTTAATGTCACTACTTGCTGGAAGCAAGCGTGAAAGCCTTTATGCAGAAAAAGCTGAATACTTTTCTTTTGATCGGAATTATTGTTTTTGTTTTGGTGGGCATTGTCAGTGGCAGTCGCCAACGGAGTCAAAATGGAGCGGCTTCAACAGTGAGCACTCAAGCAGCTCTCCCCGACCAAACAGCGGTGATTCTCTATTACGGTGATACCTGTCCTCATTGCAAAGAATTAGAAGCTTGGCTGGAAGAGCAGCAAGTCACGGAAAAATTGGCAGGAAAAATTGAACTGCAACGCAAAGAGGTGTACAACAATCCAACGAATGCTCAAGAGTTGACGACTGTAGCCCAAAGTTGTGGCGCAGCTGAGCAGGGTGTTGGGGTTCCTTTCCTCTATGCACAAGGAACTTGTTTGGTAGGGACGGATCAAATTGAAAGTTATTTTGAGAGTCAAATGAGTGAAGCTACGGCTTCGCCAAGCCTATCTGTGGTTGAAGGAGGGAAAGAATGAAGAAGCTTCCTTCGGTCTTTCTGAGTGTGGCGGCGGCTTTTGGTTTAAGTCGATTCTTTTTTCCCAGTGTTATTCAAGCGGTTTGTCCACTTTGTACGATTGCGGTGGGAGCTGGCTTGGGTTTTTCCCGTTGGCTGGGGATTGATGATATGGTGACGGGGCTGTGGATTGGGGCTTTGATTATTTCGAGTAGTTTGTGGACGGTTTCTTTTGCGCAAAAGCGGAATTGGAAAATGCTTAGTAAGACTCCCCTAGTGATTTTTCTTTTTTATCTTTTGGTGATTCCCCCACTGTTTTGGTCCAAGATTATCGGGCATCCCGCGAATACGCTTTGGGGAATTGATAAAGTTTTGTTGGGGACGACTTTTGGTTCTTTGGCTTTTTCTTTGGCAGTCTATTTTGAACAGTGGTTGCGCCGCCAGCATGATGGCAAGATTTTTTTCTACTATCAGAAAGTTTTAGTTCCAGTGACGGCTTTGACTTTGTTGAGTTTGCTTTTTTATCTAATTACTCTACCAGCCTAAGGAGGAATCATGCCAAAAGCTCGTGCTCAGAAAAAAACCAGTCAGAAGATGGCAGCTTTGCCAGATTTGGAAACCTTCATGTCAAAGCTGAAAAAGATGGAAAAGGGTGAACAGTTAGATTTGTCTTCAGACGAAGATTTATCGATTGGCATCATGAATTTGATTTCCATCGAGGAACACTTTTTTTTCACCTACAATAAAACGGGCAAAAAGCAGTATCTCGATTTGTTGAATGAAGTCCGCGAAATGCGCAAGACTTTGCTCAAACAAATTATCAAAGAATATGAAGGAGAAGTTTGGTGTATCAGCAAGCATCTTTTGTCGGCTTCGATGCGTTTGATGGAAGTAGGGACGAAGGCGCTGACCAAAGGTGATAAAAAAGCAGCAGCGGATTTTTTCCAGAAGTCCTATCATCTTTACAGTCTGTTTTGGGGTTTGAATTTGGGAGCCATTGATAGCAAAGGAATGACAAAAGCGGCAGAGCAAGATTCGCAAAAGATTAACTTTCTTCCAGAAACGCTAGACAAGGCAACGACAGAGACGAGTATTTTTGCCAAAATGGGTGAGCTGGTCCGCAAAGCAGTCGATTGTTGCCGAGAGTAGCGGGTGTTTGAGAAAGGAAAAATGAATTTCAATAAAAAGATTGCTGACAAAATGGTGAATCCCTTAGGTATTGGTACATGGATGATTGGTGGGGGGATCTATTTAGAGTCTAAGACAACCTATGCAACTTATGGCAACGAAGAGGAAGAAGTAAAGGCAATTCGTTATTCCATTGCGCAGGGGCAAAACCACATCGATACTGCGCAAATGTATGGT
>CAZWOQ010000039.1:0-4610 GCA_964635585.1 uncultured Pseudomonadales bacterium
TAGCGAAGCGGAACAAGCGCAAATGCAGGCTTTTGTTTCGCTTTGGTCTGCTTTGCCAAAAGTCGCCCAGCAAGCAAACTTTACTTGGCAAGATCAGGCTTACCAAGATTTGGCTGATTATCAGGAAGTCAACCTTGATCAAGCGGAGCAGCTTTATCCTTTTGCCAGTTTATTTAGCAATCACAGCCAGGCAGAATTGCCTTTCCAATTGAGCGAAACGGATGAGTATTTTGTGCTCACTTCATTTTTGGCGAATCAAGAGATATTGGCAGCGAATTGGCAACCAGAAGCGTCTGAACTTTTAGCAACAGAAAAGTTTTTCCCAGTGCGTTTGCAGTGGCAAACAGTGGGTGAGCAGAGTTTCTTTACTTTGGAAGCAATCAGTCCAATTTTGCGTTTCGCCGATCGTCAGCTGACTTGGCAGTGGCAGAAATCGCTGGAACTGAGCAGTCAAAGCTGTTTAGCCACTAAGGATTGTGTTTTGGAACTGAATGGTCAGACCCTGGCTGATTTTTCCGCCGCAGGCGAACAGACGGTTTTGCTCCGCAGTCAGCAGCAAAATTCTTTGGCTTTGAAACAAAAAGCCCTAAGCAACTACTATGACTATCTTTTTATTGATATGAGTAATCAACATTTTCGTCAGCTTGAACAACAGCTACCAGAAGCAGTAAGTGGCATCACTCTTTTGCTGCCAAAAGAGAGCTTCGGGAATCTTGGTCAAAACCTGCTAGAAACTCCCCTGAATCAAAATACCGCCAAAAATTGTCGTCAGACAGCGGGTTCCTTTTATAAAGAAACTACGGTGGAGGGCAATTTGTACACGGCGAGTAACGCGAATAGTTGTGACAGCTTTTATCTAGCAGAATTGGCTCATAATCAAGGCTGGTTGCTGCGGACGGAAAGTCAACACCTCTCGGGTTTGCCAATGACTTTTGCGGTGCAGGTGGACAGTTTGGGTCGCAGTCCTTTGGAAACCTATTTGCCAAAAACTGCGGCATTGGAGACCAGTTATTTCTTCTTGCCTCCGGTGGAGAACTTTGGGCAAGGTTATAGCTTTTACGTGGCTTCGGATGCTTACGGTCGTTTGGCAACGCAAAATCGCTTGGCGAGTTTCGCAGTGTATTATTGGCCCTATCGTTTTACGCAAGCTTTACGTTTCAGTCGGGCAGAAGTTTCTCCTGCTCAAACTTTGACTTGCCAATTCAAGACCGAGAAAAAAGCGCTTTGGTGGTATCAGGTTGATTTAGCCGATTGTCGGGGACAAGCGAAACTTCTCAAACTTTCGCAGGCTTACGATTCTGGCTGGTTAGCGGTCAGTAAAGTCGACGGTCAGTGGTCTTATCTTTCTCATGAAAAGTTTTCTGCTTGGTCCAACGCCTGGCAACTGACCGGGACAGAAGAGAGGGTTTATCTGTTCTTTTGGCCGCAGCTTTTGGAGTATTTGGGTTTCATTTTCCTGATTATTGGAGTACCTGCAATGTTTTTTTTCTCTGCTAAGCGGCATGGCTCTTTTCAAAAAGCTGAAAGGTGATTAAATATTGAATCCTCCACTGGAGTCTGGTTTTTTGGATTCTGGTGGATTTATCTCATTTTTTCTCTCTTTTGCCTCTTGCAATGATTGGTCAGCCTTGGCAAGCCAAATCTGTAGGGTCATTTGCGCCTCAGGCTCAGTGAGCTTTCTCTTGTCGGCATAATACCCGAAACAGAAGCTTATATTTTCGAGGTCTTGGGGATCAATCATTGATAGTGCACGGAGGCTTTCTTGAAAATGTAAGAAAATTTCATGCATGACTTCTTGAATAGAGTTCGAGACACTTTCTTTATTGTGTTCATTCAACTCATCCAGAAGGAAAAGGAGTACGAACTCATCACCACCCCAGCGCAGGGCTAAATCATTACTGCGGGCTCGGCGGCCAGTGCTCTTTTCCGCAGCGTTGCCCTCATTGGGGTTTTCAGAAGCAAGGCTATCTTCATTTTGCCATTCAAAACTTCGACGAATGGCCGCTGCAAAAAGCTGGAGAATTCTATCACCGGCCTCATGTCCATATCGGTCATTAATTTTTTTGAAGTTATTCAAATCAACAAAAATCAAGAGGGGAATTTTTCCATTTCTGGCGACCTGTTCGATAAAATAGGGCTCAAGTGTTTCTCGTCGCCACATTCGAGTCAAGGGATCACGTTTCTGGGAGTATTCCTTGAAGGCAAAGGCAAAATTCAACCAAAGGGTGTTTTTCAATTCTGCTAAGTCTTCACAAGAAAAAAAAGGATTTTTCAGATTATTTAAAAAAATATCTTGAAAAATTCGATCGTTTATTAATGTTTGGAAATATTCAGTAGAACTTTTTATCTCTCGAGAATCCAATTCTTGTCGAAGAAAATCTTTCAGTTGAGCGGAGTCTTGCCAATATTCAAAAAGTTTGCGAAGTTGTCTGAAACCTTCTTCTTGACCTAAGATATCTTTAAAAGATGAGAAAATTGTAAGACGAGCAGTGGCTAAGTCAATTTCTGGAGAAAGTGGAATACCTGTCTGGTAGTCGGCAACATTTCCTTGGAGCAAGCTTACGATTTTTGCCAATCTCGGATGTAGTTCTGCAGGTTTCACAAAAGAATCTGCTGCATTTTCGCGAGTTGTCGGAGATGTTTTGGGGTTTTCTTGGCTTGTTAATGGCACTACACTTTTGTTTTTCTAGATTTACGCTATACTACAAGGTGAAACTGCTCTATTTATTATATACTGATTTGCAATTTTTTTTGAAGTATAAGGTTTTTGGCAATGTCACAAATTCAAGAAGTCAAAGAAGCGAATAATATCGTTGAAGTGATCTCCGAGCGTATTAAGCTTGATCACTCTGGTGCGAATTATCGAGCTTGCTGTCCATTTCATAATGAAAAAACGCCCTCATTTTTTGTTAGCGAAACCATGCAACGCTATCGTTGTTTTGGCTGTGGAGCGAGTGGTGATGTTCTAGACTTTTTACAGAATTTTGATGGGCTAACATTTTATGAATCACTAAAAAGCTTGGCAGATCGTGCAAATATTCAGTTGCGGGATTACCAGCGCACATCCGAGGATGAAGAGCGTGATCGAATTTATGAGGCTTTGGATTTAGCCAAAGAGTACTATCACTATTTGCTGACGAAACATGAAGTGGCGAAAGTGGCTCGAGAGTATTTGCAAAATCGTGGTTGCCAAAATGACTCAATCAAATTATTTCAATTGGGTTTTAGTACGGAAGCTTGGGATGGTTTGATTCGTTACTTGCATGACAAGAAAAAATTTTCTTTAGAGATTTTGGAAAAGGCCGGTTTAGTAATCCGAGCAAAAAATGGTCGTTACTATGATCGTTTTCGGGGTCGTTTAATGTTTCCACTCAAAAATCATCGGGGACAGGTGGTTGGTTTTTCTGGTCGGGTTTTGAGCGCAGAAGTGAAAGAGGCAAAATATATTAATTCGCCGGAAACTTTGCTTTACCACAAATCAAAGATGTTGTATGGCTATTCTGAACTCCTGCGAGAAATTAAGAAAAAAGAAAAAGTCATCGTGGTGGAGGGTGAATTTGATATGATTTCTTCTACCCAAGCTCACGTCAATAATGTTGTAGCGATCAAAGGTTCGGCGCTGACAGCAGATCAAGTCCAATTACTGAGTCGGGTGGCGAAAACCATTATTCTTTCTTTGGATGCCGATTCGGCAGGGGTGAAAGCGACCATGCGGGCGATTGAGATTGTCAATCAATTTGGCCTGGAGCTGCGTGTGCTGGATCTCAAACACCTTGATTTTCTTGCTGCTGAGGACAAAGTCAAAGATCCTGACGAATTGGCTCGACATACCCCCAAACTTTGGCGACAAGCAACGGAAAGCACCATCTCGGCCTATCAATTCCTTCTTAATTGTAGTTTTGATGCGCATGATCCAAAAACTCCGGAAGGAAAGCGGGAGATTATTAACGAACTCGCGCCAATGCTCAACCAAATCACTCATGCGGTTGAACGGGAATATTACCTTCAGCAACTTGCCAAAAAATTGCAAGTGAAAGAATCTTTATTGGCCGAGGACATTCGTCGTTTTGGTAAAGCAAAACACGTTTTGCAAAAGACTCCAGAAAAAACGAAAGTTGGAAAAAGTTTTCGCGAAAAAAATGAGGAGTATGCCATTTTCTTACTTTTTCAACTTCCCCCTACAGAAATTGTGGCGGAAGCAAAAAAAATTGCCGAACTCGATTTTGCTACTCCAGGAATTAAATCTTTGTTGCAACAACTCAGTCTTTGGCAAGGAGCATTAAAAGTCGAAAATTTTGCGAACCGTTTAGCCGAAGACCTTAAAGCGCAACTGATGACCTATTTGTTACAGCCAGAATACGAAAAAATGCTCGACCAACTCGAATTAGAAAGTGAGTGGGAAAAAATTCAAAAATTATTGCAAAAGGAAGCTTTGCGGGCAGAAATCCAGGCTATCGATGCAAAAATTTCTAGCCTTGATGCTTTAACTCAGAGGGATGAAAATCAAGAAAAAGAACTCGATCAACTCTTAAATCTCATTATTGAGAAACAGCAAGGCATTCAGAAAATTGGCTAATTTCAGTAATTTTTAGTGTAATTTGATTTTTTCT
>CAZWOQ010000039.1:4631-6762 GCA_964635585.1 uncultured Pseudomonadales bacterium
CATACCCCTAGGGGGTATAATGAAACTATGCAAAAGCGCCAATTTACTCCTGATGCTCGAGTGAAAAAACAACTTCGCCGAATTAAAGGTCAAGTTGAGGGCATTGAACGGATGTATGACGAAGAGCGTCCCTGTTTGGAGATTGCTCAACAGTTAGCCGCCGTTCGGAGTTCTCTTTCTCGAGTAGCAAGAGACGTTTTGACGGACGAGCTGAGTCGTTGTTCTCGGGAGCGAGATTGTCAACGCTTAGACATCGTTCTCAAGGAACTTTTGCGTTATTAAAAATGGCTGTGGGAATTTACAAGACTTGTTTTTCCCCGCGCCATGCAGTACAAAGTAACAGTTAGCAGAAAAGGAAAATATGTCTGCACAGATTTTAAATGATGCCAGTTTTGCCAGCACTTTGGCAGATGCAAAAACTCCGGTTTTAGTTGATTTCTACGCCGAATGGTGTGGTCCCTGTCAAATGGCGGCCCCCATTATCGAAAAATTAGCGGATCAATATGCCGGGAAAATTATTATTGCCAAATTAAACGTCGATGAAGCCCGAGAAACGGCCATGAAGAATAACGTGATGAGTATTCCGACCGTGATTGTTTACCAAAAAGGTGAAGAAGTGGATCGACAAATCGGTTTCCCAGGTGAAGCTGGTTATGTGGCGATGATTGAACGGGCTTTAGCGGAAAAATAAGCGCAAGCCAAAAGAAGAAAGGTCGTATGCAACAGTTGACAGTGGCGATTTTAGGTTCGGGGCCTGCCGGATTAACGGCAGCTCTCTATGCGGCGCGAGCGAAATTAACGCCGACGATTTTTGCCGGAACTGAAATTGGTGGTCAGCTGATGTATACGACCGAAATTGAAAATTTCCCTGGTATTGCAGAGGGAACTGTTGGTCCTCGATTGATGATGTCCATGCAGGATCAGGCAAAGCGTTTTGGTAGTCAATTGCTCTACGAAAATGTGTATGCGGTGGATCTTTCGCAGCGACCTTTCAAGCTTTGGACGCATTTGCCAGCGGGAATTACCCACGAAGAATACAAATCTGCAGCAGCGGCAGAACTCAAAGAAATTTTGACAAAGTTGCGTCAAGAAACAGCGGACTACCAAGCTCAAGCACTCTTGCTTGCTACGGGGGCTGCTTCGATTATGCTTGGTGTCCCTGGAGAAAAAGACTTTTTTGGTCATGGTGTAAGTGTTTGTGCGGTTTGTGATGCAGCGTTTTACAAAGATAAAACGGTTTATGTCGTTGGTGGTGGTGATAGTGCAATGGAAGATGCTACGGCGCTTAGTAAGTTTACGGACAAAGTAACCATCGTGCATCGTCGTGAGAGCTTCAAAGCGAGCAAGATCATGCAAGATCGCGTTTTGGCAAATCCCCATATCAAAGTTTTGTGGAACAGCCAAATCACGGCCATTTTAGGTGAAGAACAAAAAGTTAAAAAAATCAAAATCGAAATAGAGGGAAAATCACAAGAATTGCCCGCAGATGGGGTGTTTTTGGCAATTGGCCATCGCCCAAATACGGCCTTTTTGGCAGAAGAACTTTTATTGGATGAACATGGCTATATTGTTACTCGAGGACAGGTTTCGGCTGCTTCCTTGGCTCTTACAAAAGAAAGTCAGGCAGCTGGGTTAACGCCCTACCTAACGATGACGAGTGTTGAGGGAGTTTTTGCAGCGGGTGATGTGACCGATCCACGCTATAAGCAGGCAATTGTTTCGGCAGGAATGGGGGCCGCTGCCGCACTTGATATAGAAAAATGGCTGGAAAAACAGCCAAAATAATAAGGTGAAAAGAGAGACTCAATGAGTCTCTCTTTTGTTTGGAAGGAGTTTCATGCAAGATCCACACAAAAATGCGGTCAAGCAATTGGAGTCAGTAGCAAAACTACTGGAACCAGAATTTGCGGAAAGAGCGGCTGATTTCGCAGCGATCATTGAGAGTCTCAAAGAACCGCAACATTTTCACAAAGCAGAATTAGAGATTGAAATGGATTCTGGAAAGAAACAAAAATTTCAAGCTTTTCGTTCTCAGCACAATAATGCTCGTGGGCCCTATAAAGGAGGAATTCGTTTCCACAGTCAGGTTTCAGAGTCAGAGGTGAAAGCTTTATCTACCTGGATGACTTGG
>CAZWOQ010000040.1:0-6743 GCA_964635585.1 uncultured Pseudomonadales bacterium
ATTTCTCCAAAGAAGAGCTCATTATTTTTAAAAAGAATTTACCCTCGCGCTTACTTGCAAAAACCTATTTGGCTGCACAAGCCGTTTTGATTCCTGGTGAAGAAGACTTTGGAATCACTGCTTTAGAAGCAAATCTTTTCGGAAAAGCCGTACTTTTAAATAAAAATAGCGGCGCCGCGGAGCTTATTCGCGATCAACAAGAGGGCATCCATTTACAAGTGAAAGAAAATGCCAAAGATGAAGATCTCGTGAAAGCTTTAGAAAAAGCGATCTTACTTTTTGAAAAGAAACACTTCGATCCAGAAATGCTTAGCAAAAACGCTCGAGAATATGGTACAACTAAATTTGTCCAGAAAATTCGAAACAGTGTTTGGCATTACTATCAAGAAAAAGGACAAGGACTTCGATGAAAGAAAATGAACACGTTTACGCAGTTTTACTTGCTGGTGGAGGCGGCACCCGCCTTTGGCCAAAATCCCACGGCAATACGCCAAAGCAGTTTCTCCGCCTTGCTGGTGAACAAACAATGATGCAAATTGCTGCGGAACGGATTAGTAAAGTCGTCGGCTGGGATCATATCATTGTCGTAACGAATCAAAAATTTGTTGAGGAAGTCCAAAAACAGTTGCCTGAGATCAGAAAAGCTCAAATTATTGCCGAACCGGTCAAACGCGATACCGCTCTGGCGATGTTGGTTGGCAGTTTGTATGCCAAAAGCCTTGACCCAGAAGCGGTCATCATTAACAGTGCTTCTGACCACGTGGTGACCGATATGCCCGAATTTATTCGGGTAATGAAATTGGCAGCAAAAATTGCTGCTACAAAGCCCTATCTAGTGGCTGTAGGGATTATTCCTCAATTTCCCAGTAGTGCTTTTGGCTATATTAAAGTTGGTTCCGATTTGCAAAAACTTGATCGAGGTTTGAGTCTCTTCCAAGTCGAAAGCTTCACGGAAAAACCCAACGTCCCAACAGCCTTAGCCTTCATTTCCACTGGAAAATATTTTTGGAATGCCAACATGTACGTTTGGTCAGCCAAAGAATTAGTCAAAGCTTTTGAGAAATACATGCCAGAGATGTTGGCTGATTGCCAGAAATTGCTTACTGTTTCTGCGGAAAATTTTGCCAGGGAACTTCCAGCAATTTACCAAAAAGCTGAAGCCATTTCTTTTGATTACGCCATCAGCGAAAAAACGGACAACTTAGTACTTATCCCTGGTAATTTTGGTTGGAATGACGTTGGAGATTGGAAAGTCGTCTATGATCTTGGTAGAAAAGATTTGAATGGCAATGTTATTATTGCTGATCCTGAAGAAAATCCTGAAGAAAAAGTTGTTCTTCTCCAATCAGAACGCAATTTGGTTCACAGTAATGGACGATTAATCAGTATGATTGGTATTTCTGACCTAGTTGTCATTGATACTCCAGATGCCTTGCTCATTTGTCCGAAAGGGAAATCTCAGGATGTCAAAAAAATGGTGGATAAACTGAAAGAAGAGAAGAAAGACTCTTATCTCTAAACTCCTTATGTCATACGAACAACAAAAACGAATTTTGGATATTATTGTCGCCAGCATCTTGGTGGTTCTTTTTTTACCTTTTTGGATTGTCATTCCCATTCTCATCCTTGTTGACTCCGGTCGACCGGTGATTTTTAGTCACAAACGAGTCGGAAAAAATGGAAAAGAATTTCACCTCTATAAATTTCGTTCCATGGTTCAAAACGCGGACGAAATTCTTCATCATGGCAACAAAGAGTTGCTTGAACGTTTTAAAAAAGGGGACTGGAAAGTCACAGCAAAAGAGGACCCTCGAATTACGCCCTTGGGCCGCTTTTTACGCGCTTTTACCATTGATGAATTTCCCCAAGTATTTAATGTTCTCAAGGGTGATATGAGCATGATTGGTCCACGCGCATACATGAAAGAAGAACTCGAGGAACAAACAAAAAAATATCCAGAAACGAAAAAATACATTAAATCGATCCTTTCAATCAAGCCGGGAATCACCGGACCATGGCAAACCAGTGGCCGAAACATCATTCCCTTTACCCAACGGGCTGCGATGGATGCGGAATATGCCAAAAAAAAGGATATCTGGAACGACATCTCAATTCTCTTTAAAACTCCAAAAGCGATGCTTTCTAAATGGTAATCTGTTATACTAAAAATTATGGAAAATTCTGCCCCACAATCAACTCCGACCCTTACTGAAAATAAGCAGCCAGAAACTTTTGCTATGCCAGAGACCCTTGCTCAACCCCTTATCCCAAGTAAAAAGAAAAAGACCCATGCCTTTCTTCCGAAAACCTGGCAGAAATTGCTCTTCATTTTTTTGGTTCTTCTGGTCGCAGGTCTTGCTGCCGTTGGCGTCTACACTTTTCAAGTTGCACGAAAGATGGTCACTGAACTTCGGAGTGCCCAAACTACCGCTGCTGAAGCTAAATATTTACTCTCAACCCAAAACTTCTTGGCTTTACCTGAGAAAATAACGGCACTAGAAGAAAGTAAAAACCGTATTGAAGCAGATTACCAACGCTTAGCTTTCTATGGCAGAGTGCCTTTCCTGAAAAACTACTACCAAGATGGAGAAAAGGCCTTCCAAGCCGCGGATCATGCTTTTGCTGCCGCCCAAGAGGGTGTTGAGGCAATTTTGCCTTATGCAGACTTACTTGGCTTCGCTGGCGAGGGTTCCTTTACCGGAGGAACTACCCAGGAAAGAGTCGTACTTATTTTAGATACATTGAAAGAAATTCAACCAAGTATTGATCGTATTGATCAAGAAATTCAAATCGCCAGCCAATTACTCAACGGGATCGATGCTAAACGTTACCCCGAAAGCATCAAAGGCATTGGCCTGCGAAGTCAAATTACTGATATCCAGAAAATGCTTAGCAGCTCCAGCCAAATGCTAACCGATTACAAACCAGTTCTGGCCCAACTTGGAACTATGGCCGGAGCTGAGAGTCCACAGAAATACCTCGTTCTCTTTCAAAATGATAACGAATTGCGACCTACCGGAGGTTTCTTAACCGCTTATGCCATCATTAATATTGACAAAGGAATTGTGACTTCAGAAAAATCTGATGATATTTATGAGCTTGATCAAAAGTTCAGCAAAAAAATTGCTATTCCAGAAGAATTAGGTCGCTATCTAACCACCGAAACCCGTTTTCACCTACGCGACATGAATATTTCCCCTGATTTCCAAACTTCTATGGAAACTTTCTACAGCTATTACCAAACGGTTCCCGGTGAGCCAGATAATATTAATGGCATTATTGCGGTAGACACAGCAGTATTAACTGACCTACTCCGAATTATTGGCCCAGTAGAGGTTCCCGGATATGGGACTTTTAGTGCAGAAAATGATATTCACTGTGATTGCCCACAAGTTGTCTACGCCCTTTCGGAAATTATTACCCGGCCAACTCCTTATATGAAGGAAGACCGCAAAGGGGTACTCGGACCACTCATGAAATCAGTTCTTGAAAAGACCTACGATTTGGACAAAGCACGCTTTCCGGAACTTCTCGAAATGGGCTTTGCTAACATCAAAGGTCGCCATGTTCAGGCATACTTTATGGATGAGGCCAGTCAAAAAGCCGCTGAGCAGATTAACTTAGCAGGTCGACTGTATACCGCCTACGAGAATACAAATTCCTGGCAAATGGGACAAAATCTTGATTTCTTAGCGATTATTGACGCAAACTTAGGTGGCGCGAAGTCAAATCTTTTCACCAACTACGAAGTTGAGCAAACTGTGAGCGCTCCTGTTGACGGCTTTATCGAAAAAACGGTGGAGATCACCTACAAAAACAGTCGTAAAGCCGATAACTGTAATCTTGAAGCGGGTTTGCTCTGTCTGAATTCCACGCTCAACGACTGGATTCGCTTGTACGTTCCCAAAGGCGCTGAATTAGTCGAGATGCAAGGTTTGACTCAAGAGGCGAAAGTTTACGACGAAGAAGCCTACACCGTTTTTGATGGCTACTTTACCCTTGAACCTTTGGGCTTGGCCAAAATTAAAGTCACCTACAAGGTCCCTTACAGTGACCAGACAAATTACAACTTGAAAATGTGGAAACAAGCAGGAATTGATGCTGTCCCAGTTCTGATTGATGTCACGGGAGGAGAAGAGCAATTTACGCTTGAGGGAGATCAAGTCTACAGTACGCTTTTCTAGCATTATGGCAAGAAGTTTGATTACTCGAGGAATTGTGCTCAAACGCAGCAATCTGGGTGAGACCGATCGCCTCGTTACCTTGCTGAGCCAAGATCTCGGCAAAGTTCAATGCCTTGCCAAAGGAATTCGCAAACTTCAATCGAGTAACCGTGCCAATTTAGAACCAGGCAATCAAGTCAAATTTTTTTTGATTCAAACAAAGAGCCTACCGCTTTTGACCCAATCACAACTTTTGCAAGACGCCCAACAGCTTCGACAAAGTTTGACCGGGATTCGCCAACTCAGCGAAATTTTGGAGATCTTTGATCGCCTTTTTGTGGAAGATTTTATTGAAGAGGAAAGTTTTCAGTTGGCCGAAAATATTTATCATGAGCTATTAAACCCCGCCAAACGCAATCTTCGCATTAAAAATCAACTTGATCTGCTTTTACAAAACCTCGGCTACCAAAAACTTGAGGAAAGCGGTTTCAACACCATTAGTGACTATGTTGCCGCTCTCAGCGAAAAAAAACTTCATAGCTACGCTTTCTTGGAATTCAAAACTCCCACACTTCGTTAGTTTTTCTCAAAAGGCTGTGATGAAGCCACTCTGGTCAAATTCGCGTTGATCAACTAAAATTACACTTGAGAATTGCAAAGGAAAAAATGTCTGAATCAACCCAAGTCAGCTTAGAAGAACTGAGCGCTTTCGCGAAACGCCGCGCTTTCGTATTTCCCACCAGTGAGATCTATGGTGGTTTATTAAGTTCCTATGACTACGGTCCCAATGGAGTTGAACTGCTCCGCAAAATTAAGAATCTTTGGTGGGACTTTTTCATTAGCCGTCGCGACGACATGCTTGGCTTAGATAGTCAGATTCTCTTACATCCCCAAACCTGGGTTGCTTCTGGACATGTCGGTTCTTTTACTGACCCACTCGTTGAAGATAAAGTGAATCACAAGCGCTACCGCGCTGACCATTTGATCGAAGCTTGGCTGGAAAGGCATCCAGAAACCAGAGCCCGTTTCGCTGAGGATGTTGATATTGCCAGCATGAAAACAGCAGACTTCAACCGCTTCATCCAAGAAAATGCTTTGAAATCTCCTGATGGAAATCCCTTGACCGAAGCGAAAGACTTCACTTTACTTTTTGAAACAGCCATCGGTGCTGTAGCTGGCGAGAAGAGTACTGTCTATTTGCGTGGAGAAACCGCCCAAGGTATCTTTTCCGATTTCAAACAAGTCTTAGACAGCACTCGGGCAAAATTACCTTTTGGCCTAGGGCAAATTGGCAAAAGTTTTCGAAATGAGATTACTACTGGTCAATTCGTTTTTCGTACTCTCGAGTTCGAACAAGCAGAAATTGAATACTTCTTTGACCCAGAGAAATCAGATTGGCAGGCTTTATTCAAAGACTGGCAAGAAAATATGTGGTACTTCGTTACGAAAATTTTGGGTATCAAAGAAGAAAAATTGCGCTGGCGCCGCCACAGTGATGCAGAACGCAGCCACTACAGTAAAGATACCTATGATCTCGAATACCAATTTCCCTTTGGTTGGAAAGAAATTTGGGGAATTGCCTATCGAACCGACTACGACTTGAAACAACACATGAAGTTTTCTGGAAAAAGCTTAGAATATCTTGACCCAGTCGATAATCGAAAATTTGTGCCTCATGTTATCGAACCAGCCGTGGGAATTGCTCGACTTTTCTTAATGGTACTCTTTGATAGTTACCATCATGATGAAAGCAAAGATCGCAATGTCCTCTCACTGCCCGCGCGGCTTGCACCCTATCAAGTAGCCATCTTTCCACTCGTGAAAAATAAACCTGAATTACTTGCGGCTGCTCAGCAACTCTACCAAGGCCTCAAACAAAAATACCGCAGTGCTTGGGATGATCGAGGCAACATTGGAAAACGCTACCTTTCTCAGGATGAAGTTGGAACGCCCTTTTGTATTACCGTTGACTATCAAACATTGGAAGACCAAACTGTCACCCTTCGCGAACGCGATAGTAGTGAGCAAAAACGGGTCGCCATTGCTGAACTTGACCAAGTCTTGGCTTCTCTGTTAAGCTAAAGTATTATCTTTGTAATAGGAAACACAGGGTGCTTATGCCGAAACTGCCATTTACCAAAATTCCCAAGAAATTTTTACTTCCAGGAATCATTGTTCTGGTCTTGCTGCTTGTCGGAGCAGCTTGGCTTTGGCAGCGAAACTCTCAGCAGCAAGCAGAGAACACCCAAAAAACCAGTACCAAGAAAAAAGTATCTCAACCCGTCAACGTCATCCCCGTAGCTGATCGTCCATACATGACTCTCACTCCCAGCAGTGATGGTCATTATATTACGCTTGCCATTAAGGAAGTCAAAAAAGACGCCAGCAAAGTTGATTATGAAATGGAATATCAGACCGGCAGCATGTTACAAGGCTTTCAAGGCCTCTTGACCCTTAAAAATGGCCAAGCAGAAGAGAAAAAGCTTTTCGGTTCACAATCCGCCGGTGGCGCTATTACCTATCATGAAGATATTACTGGCGGAAGCTTCCTCGCACAATTTGAAGGTGGCAGTGAAGACT
>CAZWOQ010000041.1:0-6595 GCA_964635585.1 uncultured Pseudomonadales bacterium
TATTGCGGCGTGAAAAATTGAGTTGCAAATTCATTCCTTGCGTATTTAGCACTTGTTCTGGATTCAGAGAATAAAAAGTCCGATAAATTGCCACATTCCCCGTTTCGTCATAGGCATAAATTGTGGCATTCGTGAAATTTTCGTAGCGATCATCTTGATAACTAAATGCTAACTGATAATTACCCTCAGCCGGTTTACTTAAAAGGAAAACCCTCAAATTTGCTGCAGGTGTTTCTCCCTCTGTACCAGCACTTGGAAAAATACTGTCCTTGAGCTCTTTATAATCCAAATCTTGCCCTGCTTCATCCCGAAAACTGAGAAGTTGCCAATCCTTGGGAACCGTAATCAGGATGGCACTCAAATCTGTCTGACTTGGATGAAAAATCCGTAGACTCTCGATTTGTGAAAGGTCTGCTAACTCAAACCGATAGTAAAACGGGTCAACAATGGAAAGCAATAATGGAGAAAGTGACTTAATCCCCCTGGCCACAAAAAAATGTCCCGGTTGCTGTAAAATAACAGGCTCAGTTGCCAAAAGTGTTGTTAACTCTGCCGAAATTTCCTCCATACTTCCCGAAAAAGCACGGAATTCTAATTTCGGTGAATCTGGAAAACGGCTTTGCAGTTCCCGAGTTAAACGGCTAATTGCTAACCAATTTAGCAAACCAAGCCCTAAATAGCCGTCATCTTGGTAACCCAACCAAACATTCAGGGTCGCCGGATTCAAGGGAGAACCATCGGGAAGTTGCTCAAAACCATAATATTGCAAGAGCATAGTCACCGAAACAAGAGCACAACCATAGCGAGCAATGCTTGGGTTTTCCAAAACATTTGCCAAATGATCATAAAGTGCACTTGACCAAGGCGAGTTAATCTGTCGTAAATAGGGAAAATCAGCGACCTCTGGAGTTGGTGTCGGCGTAGCAGTCGGCAAAGGAGTTGGTGTCGGCGTCGCCAATACTCCTAAATTTTGTATTTCAATATTGTCGTAGTAAACCTCCGATGGGGCATAATTTCCTGTGGTTACTCGCGGCGAAAATTTTCCGGCTAAATGAAGCGGGAACCAACTTGCGGGAGCTTCAAAAACAACTTGCTGATCAATCTTCAAAAGCAAAGCAGTTTCTGTGAAGAGAATTTCTATCCGATGCCACTGATAGGGACTCAAAACAAAAGTCATTTCTTCCATTTGCTGTGACTGTCCAGCAAGGATTTGCTCTACTGTCAAAGTCGAACCAAAAAAGTGAAAATCATAATAATTTTGGAGATCCTCCGTCATACCCACCGTAAAGGACCGGTCACTGCTTCCCATGCTCATATAGTCAAAGCCCACTTGATATTCGCGCATTCTTCCCCAAGCATCGTCGTTGGGGACTAACATTGAGCGAACTTGACTGAAGTTAAGATTTCCCCGTAATTGACCATCAATAATCTGCCAATACTGCCAGTTTCCTTTTAATAGAATCCACTGATCCAAATTTCCACTGGAAAAATCTTCAAAGAAATCCGCTCTCACCGTAATTGGGAAAAATAAGCAAAGGAAAAGAAGGAGGAACAAATGGTATTTCAGCATGCAGATAGCCTAACAGCATCTGATTACCCAAAGTATTATCTTTCTTTGACAAATTTATCGAGCAATTGAATAATTATCAAGATAGCGCAAGAAAATAGCAGGTGGATCTTCCAATAAGTACTGCTGAAATTCTTGATAAATCATTTTGCGCTCTTCTTGATCAAAGGTTTGGCGGCCCTTTTCCAACAAGCTGTCAATTCTTGTATTTTTGTAGTGAGTAAAGTTGGTTGACTGACTCGAATGCCACATTAAATACTGATCTGGATCTGCTGAGGTTTCCTGTCCCATCAACATCAACTGATAATTATTTGTGTCAGGAAAACCACTAATTTTAATGGCAATTTGAATTTTAAGATTTTCACAAAGACCTTTATCTTGAACCTCAGTATTTTTCTGACACTGCTCTGCTGCATAGACTCCAAAATCCTCCCATTCTTTTTTAATTTGGTCAGCTAAATCAGAAAAATTTGCAGTTGTTGTCAGTTCCAATTTCAAAGGATCACGAGGCAACTCGGCAATCAGACGTTCTGCTCCACGATCCCAATCTTTGGCATAATCTTTGCCACCTTCCAAATAAGCCCAAGATTTCGGATTGATCGGACCAATTGCCCGTGCATCTCCATAATCTTTACTTAGGGCATAAGAAAGTGCTTGACGAATGTTTTTACTCAAAAGAGAATCAGAATTATTAAAAAAGACGGCTAAATAGCGATTGTATGCTAAATCTTGAGCAATTTCTAATTTCGACCAAGAACAAAGATCATAACAGGAAGAAAGGTTCAGCAAAACATCAACTTCCCCCTTTTTGAAAGCTTGCACTGCCTCATCCTCGGTCAAATAGAATCGATAAATGTAACGGGCATCATTTCCATCAACTTGAAACTCTTTCAGATAATTGCCTCGCAGCGTATAAGCAACCATTTTATATTGACCTATCCCAATAATTTTAATTGTGTCTGGCAAAAGAAAATGCTTTTCTGTCACACTCCGCAAAATGGGCTCTGCAACCGTCACTGGAAAAGGCGAGAAAGCTTCTGGCAAAGTAAAAATTACATCATTTGGCGTGCTAATAGTCTCGACATCAGAAAAATTATAATTAATGTCTGATGGATCAAGCAATTTCCCATCTTGCCAATAAACACCCTTTTTCAAAACAAAGCGATACTGCTTTCCATCATTTTCGACTGTCCAACGCTCTGCCAAAGATGGCTCCGCGGACATATCAGTAGCAACTTGAGTAAGTCCCACACTCAGTTGGTTTTTAATCGTGCTGGGTAAAGAGGAAAGGGTATATTGGCCAACTACCGCCACATAGACTTTTTTCTTGAAAGTAAGACTTTTATTCGCCAAAGGCAAAAGGAACCAAAAAAACAATACTGCACCCAAAAGGGTCAACAAAAACAATAATCCATGTTTACGAATATAGGTACTGATATACCAATATAACTTTCGCATAATCGCTTACCGTTTTATAGCAACAAAAGTGCCAAGGAATTTCCAACGAAAAGGAGTAACAACAACATCGTCGCGTAATAAATGACTTTTTCCATGCCACGACGAGTGTGATAGTTTTCGCCACCACCTTGACCAAAGCCAGTCCAACCTCCTTCACCAGGTTGAAGCAAAATCAATACCACCAAAGAAACTGAAAACAGTGCTTGGGTTATGAGAAGGAGATTGTGCATAACTTCATTTTACCCTATTTTGTCATCGCTGCATCACGGAACTCACGAATCACTGTCACCGTTACACTTCCTGGAACAACCACTTCTTTTTGCACCCGGTCGCGAATCTTTTGGGCAAGCACGGTCACATCATCGTCCTTACTCTTTTCTGGAATTAAAATCACTCGTAATTCTCGACCCGCCTGAACCGCGTAGGCTTGTTTGACCTCTTCGTAAGAAGTTGCAATCGCTTCCAAAGACTCCAAACGCTTCATGTATTCTTCATGATTTTCGTAACGAGCACCTGGGCGAGCACCAGAAATAGCGTCAGCAATGTATACAGCCACTGATTCTGGGCTGGAGAAAGGTTCATCTTCATGGTGCTGAGCAATACAGTCAATCACTTCCTGTGGCATGTTGAATTTTTTAGCAATTTGGATACCTGCCTGGACGTGATTTTCGTCTTGATTGTCCGACACCTTACCAATATCGTGCAAGAGACAACCTAATTTCACAATATTGACATCTAAACCCAACTCGTGGGCAATTTTCGTCCCGATTTTGGTTTCCTCAATCGTATGCTTGATCATGTTCTGACCATAGGAAAATCGATATTTAAAACGACCAAGCAAAGCAATCAAACCATTCGGAATGTTATAGACACCCACTTCGTGACAGAGTTGCTTACCCGCTTCAAAAGTGATTCTTTCGATCTCCGTCGTAACCTTATCCACCACTTCTTCGATACGAGCAGGCTGGATCCGACCATCTTTAATCAAACGCTCCATCGAAACCCGAGCAATCTCTCGCCGCACCGGATCAAAGCAAGACAATTTAATCTCGGTATTTCCCGAATCAAGATCGATATCCACACCAGTCTTTCTCTCAAAAGTGTGAATGTTGCGACCATTCTTTCCAATAATCTTGCCTTTAATTTCCTCAGAAGGAATATTGACCACGGAAACCGTGTACTCGGCGACATAATCAGTTGCGGCATGCCGCATCGCTTCAATCAAAA
Source organism: uncultured Pseudomonadales bacterium (assembly GCA_964635585.1). Classification (GTDB taxonomy): domain Bacteria; phylum Patescibacteriota; class Microgenomatia; order UBA1400; family PJMF01; genus UBA1364. Next base: position 4,253 of record CAZWOQ010000041.1, read on the forward strand.
TATCCTTCGCTTTCTCGTCAGCGTCCAACTTGGCATCTTCTTCTTTTTGAGCGACTATTTGAGCTAAGTCATGACTGAGCTTTTTTTCTAAACCATCAAAAAGAATTTCTTTCGCTTTATCTTTTGAATAGCCAGAAACTTCCTCTAAACGTTGCAAAACAAGATTTTTATTTTTCTCAATCGATTCTCGCTGTTGCTCCAACTCTTTCTTGAGTGTATCAATGCGCTCTTCTTTCTGATCAATTTGCTCAAAACGATAATCCAACTTGTCGAGTTTACTCTGCAAATCTCGCTGTTGATCAGCTAATTCTTTTTCAACTCTTCGAGACTCAAGTTCAATTTTGCTGCGAATTTCGAGAGCCTCATCCTTGGCCTCGACAATCACTTCCCGAGCCTTAGCCTTGGCATCTCGCAGAATTGCGTCTGCTTCACTATGCGCTTGAGCAATTTCAACTGGGTTACTTTTGGGCGCAGGCGCCGCGACTGGGCGTGGCTGTCTGGCCGGCCGAGCTGGTTTCACAAAACGCTTGCTTGGCTGTTGCTTATTCGTTTGCTGAGCGGCAGGCGCGCCTGCGCCCCCTTTTCCTTTTTCGAGTTCGGCGTTAAATAACGTCGATAAATTTCCAAAAAATGACATAATTTCTCCGTCTGAGAAGAAAACCAAGAGCTATGCGAAAATGCCCGGCGAAGCGGGTCTCGAGAGGTATTTACTGTAGAAGGGCAAAACCTGCGGTATTGGTACTCACAATGTTCTGTTGCTTCATATGTATTAGTGATTTTTCTAAAAAAACGAATATTTTTAATACTCTCTGACGCATCTGTCAGTTTTCTTACTCAATATATTTAGTAATTAAGTAATGCTTCATTATAACAGTTTTTGGCGCTTGCGTCAATGGATCCCAGAGGAAACGCCTCTGGATTTCGCCTGACGCAAGCGCTTTTTTCTGTCTTCTTTTACCTATTCACTCTTGATAATCTGCCAAATGGCATTTTCAATTTCTTTGCAAAGCTTCGGATCATTCTTCAATTTCTCTTTGGCACCCTCACGGCCCTGAGCCAAAACTTCACCTTTGTATTTGAAAAAGCTACCAGATTTCTCGATTACTTCTTTATCAACCGCGATGTCGACCACATCTCCCTCACGAGAAATACCCTCTTGGGTCATATCGAATTCTGCTTCTCGGAATGGTGGCGCAACTTTATTTTTCTTGACTTTGACTCGATGGCGACTTCCAACAATCTTGTCTCCTTCTTGGATATTAGCAATTTTACGAATATCCAGCCGCTGCGAAGCGTAGAACTTCAAAGCATTCCCACCGGTGGTGGTCTCTGGGCTACCAAACATTACCCCGATCTTCATCCGGATCTGATTCGTAAAGATTAGTAATGTTTTCGTTTTATTCACCGCCGCAGTTAATTTTCGCATCGCCTGAGACATCAATCGTGCCTGGGTTCCCATTTGCTGGTCACCCATATCACCTTCAATTTCCGACTTTGGCACCAAAGCAGCAACCGAATCGATGACCACAATATCTACTCCACCAGAGCGAACAAGGGTTTCAGCAATTTCGAGAGCCTGTTCACCATAATCTGGCTGAGAAATGAGAACCTCATCTAAATTTACACCAATTTTTTGGGCCCGAACTGGATCGAGTGCATGTTCAACATCAATAAAGGCTGCCGTACCACCCTGTTTTTGCACTTCAGCAATCGCATGTAAACACAGTGTTGTTTTTCCTGAAGCCTCTGGACCATAAATTTCCACGATTCGGCCTCGAGGATAACCACCAACACCCAGAGCCAAGTTGAGCGATAATGAACCAGTCGAAACAACTGGAATCTTGGGCATATCCTTGAGGGACTCACCCAGTTTCATAATGGCTCCTTTGCCAAATTGCTTCTCGATTTGCTGCATAGCAATATCGACAATTTTGTGTTTATTCGCCAAATCACTGCCCGCTTCTACCGCTGCAGCAAGGTTGTCAGATTTAAGAGATTTTTTCGTTGTCATAATGACCTTTCTGGTAATTTTTGATCATGTTTGTCTGCTTACTTATATGCTAAAACTGGCTTTTTTTTAACTAGCAAAATTTTTTTCTTGATATTTCTTCATCTCTTAAGCATAACTTAACAAGATTACATCAAGCTGAATACGAACAAAGCTTTTCATTTTTTCTTTTCTAGAGTAAAATCAAGCCGCAGTTACAAAAACTGACAACGGGGTGTAGTTCAGATGGCTAGAACGCACGCATGGGGTGCGTGAGGTCGCACGTTCAAGTCGTGTCACCCCGACAAAAAAAATACCCGCTTGGGTATTTTTTTGTATTTTTTTTCAATTTTTCA
>CAZWOQ010000042.1:0-6585 GCA_964635585.1 uncultured Pseudomonadales bacterium
AATAAAGCTTGATTTTTCACTTGTTCCAGCTGTTCTTTATGAAATGGATAATAGACCGCGATCTTAACCGCCGCGTTTTGGATCTCTAATAATTGGCAAGATTTCAACAAAGTTGTTAAAGAAAAGTTTTCCACCTGCATCGCACGCAAAAATTCCTGCCAGAATTCTTGTAAACTTTTACCAGCCAAATCAAAACTTGCCACCGTATCAGGATCTTGACTTGATGAAAGGTTCAAGCTGGGTTGTGCCATTTGGACTGTCTCTGGAGCACTGAATGTTTCGAGATTCTCTTCCGTTTGACTTTCAGTCTTGGTCGAAGAACGGGTAACTTTTGTTGATTCCGTGGAGTTTGGTTGAGATTTTCCCGATGCCGATCTTGGTCCCGCCTGATTTCCGGGATCACCACTTCGAGTCGCTCGGTCAATAATCTCCAAACAACGTAATTCCGTAGCTAAAAAAGGAAGCTGTGCTGAAAGTTGATTTTCAATTTCCAAAAATTCCTTGAGAAAAAACTGGTCAATTTTAGCAGTGAATACTGTCTCTCCTTCGATTACAGTCATATTTTTGAGCAAATCTTGATGTAAAAATTGCAAGAGATCTCTCTGAAATTCTTTTTCGGAACGCTGATGCTGACGGAGCTCTTGACAGAGGGAAAGCACGCTACTTCGATCTTTTTGTATAGTTGCTTGCAAGAGTTTTAATATAAATGTTTGATTATTGGTCGCCAAACGATCCGCAATAACAGCTATATCAAGTTGACCAGTCTGACAAGCTTCTTCAAGGAGTTTCACCGCATCACGAAAACTTCCATCTGCTCGTTCCACGATGGGCAAAAGAGCTTCTTCCTGAAAGGAAATTTTTTCCGCTTGCAGAATTCTCGCCAAAGCTGCTTGAATTTCTGCTCCACTTGCTTTTTGAAATGGCAAAACCGTGCAGCGAGAAATAATGGTTTCTGGAACTTTTTCAATTTCAGTTGTGGCTAAAATAAAAACTACGTGAGCCGGAGGCTCTTCTAAAATTTTTAGTAAAGCATTGAAGGCTTCCGTGGTCAACATATGCACTTCATCAAGGATGTATACCATCATCTTGCCTTCAGAAGGCGGCACAAAAATCCGTTCTTTCAACTGACGAATATCATCTATTCGTCGATTCGAAGCCGCATCCATTTCCTGAACAACAAAAGAACTCCCTTCATAGACGCGTCGGGCAAAATCCGTTTCTGGGTTGGGTTCCTGAAAAGACAACTTCTTTTTTCCAGCACCCTTCCCAAGATATAACTGCTCAACTAAAGCTTCATTTGCTGGATCATTCAATAAAACACCCAAAATACGGGCCGTAGAAGTTTTACCAGTCCCTTTTGGACCCGCAAAAAGCAAAGCTTGCGGAATTTTTCCCGCTGCCATCATCTTTTGCAAAGCCTCTCGGACCACCTGGATATTAAGTTCGGCAATCAAACGAGGGCGGTATTGGCGATACCAGGCCATACTTTTTCTCCTCTTTTTTTAATGGTCATCATGATGATAACCAAGTAAATGCATTAAACCATGTTCTAAATAAAAACAAATTTGTTCATCAACCAATTTTCCGTAACGCTTAGCTGTTCTCACGGCTTCAGGAAAAGAAATAACAATATCCCCCAAGTGGGGCAAAACATCAGTAGGCAAAGGAACTTCATCAAGCTTTCCCCGTTCGTGTTGGGGAAAAGAAAGAACATCAGTGGCACCTTCATGCTTAAGAGCCGATTCATTGAGCGTAGTGATTCGCCGAATGCCAACAATCGAAACGTCAACTTGAGCATTCTCGATACCATATTCCTGAAGTAAACGCTCAACACTCTGGCGAATTTTTTTACGATTGACTGGGTAACGTGACCCAATATAGAGATTAGTACGAATCATATTTCTCTTAGCGGATCTATTGTAGCAAACTTATGGCTAATTGTTGCTTGGCTTTGCTGCGAGCTAAAGTCGAAGCATAGTCCAAAGAAATTGGACCTAAAGGAATAGAATCATCGGGATCATCAACAAAAAGCAGCATGACTTTGCCACGAGTTTTTGGACTCCAAATTTTCCCTTCCCGAACGACTTCTGGAGAACCTCCAAACTGTTTTTGCACCCAAAGCGCTGGTCCTGCATCCGCAACAACTCCCACGACCGCAACCTGCTCACTTGGGTTAATCACCACCATCTTGCGATACTTATACCAAGGCTTTAAAACACTCGCTTGCTCTGACCAATCTGGCAAATACATCAGCTGGACAGCAAAATAGTACTTCTCGCGTTGAACGGCTTCTTCAGTCAGCTGGCCATTTTCCGTAAACCAAGAAAAAGCCCCTCGGTTGGGTGCTATGCCAGCTTCTTGGTAAGCGTCGTGTTCTGCCAAAGTGTCACCAGGATAACGCAACAGATGTTGTTCGGAACCCATAATCCCAATACTCTGATTGAGGCGGTGACCAGCGAGCTCCGCTCGCACGGGAAAACCAAGCATTTCTGAAAGCTGTTCTTCTAGATAAAGCTCTGAATCGGTATCAAGATTTCCTGCTGGCAAATTTACATAAGAGACTAATTTATTCAACACTGTCTGGTGCTCATCATACGTGAGATCAAGAGCCAACTGTTTCTCTTGCTCGTCGAGTTGTTGACCCGGTTGAGCAATCGTTTGCCCACCAGGAGTAGGGCCGTGAAGAGCAACCTGACTTGCCATCGCTAAACCTGCCAACAGTTGTTGAGAAAAATTTCGTCGGTCAGCATCGTGTTGATTCTGGGCAGCCATATCTTTTAGCCTAGCAAGTGCCGAGCCGTTTGTAAACGCTCAAGCAGCAATTCCTTCCCAATCACTTCCATAGTCTCAAAAAGTGGCGGCGTTGCTTTTCTCCCCGTCACAGCAATTCTGAGCATCATAAAATATTGACTTTTTTTCCAATCGTTTTCCTCTTGAAGTCTGCGAATTGCTGTCTCTAACGCTTCACTGCCACAGGGAGCTAACTCTTTCACGATAGCTATCGTCTTATCCAGTTGTTCTACCAAAAGCTCAGCGGTTGCTTTTTTGCTCAAAAGATCAAAATCGAGTTCGATTGGCCGATAGAAAAATTCCGTGAGTTCTTCTACCTCAGCCAAAGTTACCAAGCGGTCATGAATGAGTGGCAAAATCGCGAAGATTTTTTCACGAGGAAAATCTGCCGGTAAAAATGCTTCAAGTTTTTTGGCTAAATCTGCTACCGAGAGCTTGCGAATATAGATACCATTCATCCAATTCAGTTTGTTCATATCAAAAGCAACAGAATTGCTACTCACATGCTTCGGATCAAATTCACTAATGTACTCATCTAAAGTCATAATTTCTTCTTGATCTTTTTTCGCCCAACCCAAAATCATTAAGAAATTTAAAAGCGCTTCAGGTAAATAGCCTCTATCCAAAAAGGACTGTGCCGAAACCGTCCCTTTTCGCTTACTCATTTTGCCTTTTCCATCTGGATTAAGAAAAACTGGAATGTGAGCAAAAACCGGCTGCTCCCAACCAAAAGCTTGATAGAGCAAAACATGTTTTGGTGTAGAACTAATCCATTCTTCTCCACGCATTACGTGCGTAATTTGCATCAGATGGTCATCAACCACCACCGCTAAATGATAGGTTGGATAGCCATCAGATTTTAACAGGACCTGATCATCAACTTGGTCAGAATTAAAAGTAATCTCACCACGCAACAGATCGGTAAAAGTAATTTCTTGATTTTTGGGAACTTTCAAACGAACCACATAGGATTCACCGGCGGCAATTCGCTCTTGCGCTTCTGCTAAAGAAAGTTGGCGACAGTGTTGATCGTAATGAGGAGGCTCCTTTCGAAGGCGCTGCTCTTCCCGCAAGGTATCCAAGCGTTCTTTTGAACAAAAGCAATAATACGCTTGATCTTTTTGAATAAGTTCTTCGACTTTTTCTCGATAAATTGCTAAACGCTCTGATTGGATATAAGGACCAAAATCACCACCTTTTCCTGGACCCTCATCCCAATCAAGACCAAATTTATGAATAATATCTTGAATCTCCTGCACTCCACCGGGAACTTCGCGAGTTTTGTCGGTATCTTCAATTCGTAAAATAAATTGCCCAGCAAAGCGTTTTGCATAGGCATAGTTTTTCAAAAGGATTGCCAAACTTCCCACATGCAATTCTCCAGTTGGACTTGGCGCCATACGGGTACGGATCTTCATTTCGGTCATAAATACTTTCTTTCAGACTTTAGAGCGTATTTTAACACTTTTGTGAGTTTACTCTTTTTGCAAATATTCGGCAGAAATTGCTGGCACAAAGGCCATAAAATCATTATCTCCTTTAAAAACATAAATTGGCTGCAAATAGCGCTGATATTCAAAATCATCGTAGTAAGCCAATTCGGCCGAACGAACCGTTACGGTTCCCGTCTTCGGACCAGAAGCAATATAGGCTTCACCCGCCTGAACAATTTTCCAAGCTGAGCGAAAACCCCGCAGCGGATACGTTTGAACATTTAGGTAATCAACTGGACGATAAAAGTTATCCATTTGCACAATTCCGGAATTACCTAAAGAAAGACCGCTGAGAATTGCCGAAACAATACCTACACTGCCTTTTGCTGTATACAGAGGATATAAACCATCGATTGGTGATCGGTTCAAATCAACTTGAATAAAATCTGCATCAGAATAGGCTACCGCTGAAGTCAATTCTCCTCCCAATGATTTCAAGAAAGAAACTTTCCCCGAAGCCGTCGCCATATCAGAACCGAGCAAATCAGCTCGACTCAAGTAATCCTTTACGGTGTTTACGGCTTCAAATTCCTCAGGTAAGCGATTTTCTTGAGTTAATAGATCCGCGCGAGAAAGGTAATTGCTCCGCAAAGAAAATGTCCAATCCAAAGAAGAAATTTCCAAACTCATATCTAAAGGGGAACTCTTTGTAAAACGATATTCTTGATCGGCAATGATTTCTGGTTCGCTTGTAAAGCCATAATCTTCCGCCACAGTTTTGACTTTTTGGTCATCAAGTAAATTGACAGAATTTCTGGTCACTAAAAAGACTTTCGCTTGATCAACTGAGTCATTCAGTCCTGCTACAATCTCTAACTCGTAGTTATTTGGCTTTTCTTCACTGCTTTGTGCAGGAAATTGGGGCGCGGGAAGTACTCCGAAACCCACTGTTGGAGCTGGTGGTGGCGCGGGATGGGTAGCCTTCCAGTAATTCACTGCTGCCGAAAGAAGAACTCGGCCCACCATCAGAATAACCAGAAAAGCCAGTCCGTATCTCACAAATAGACGACCAAAATAATTAATCGTGGTAAGATTTGGTTCAAAAGAGCTATTCGTTTTTCCTAACTCAGCCATAAAAGTATTCTTATTGTAACTTCCGCCAAAAAGAAAAGCAAAAACAGGCTCACAAAGCCAGAGTTGCTTGCTGCAAATTGCTCGTTTCCAATAAGCCCTGGTAATTCCTCCATTGATAATTGTTCAAAATCCAAGCCAGAAGGTTTTTTGTGTCGGCATAACGATCACTGCTGCCCATTAACACCAGTAAAATTCGCTGCCCATCTCTTTCAATGAAACTCACTAAAACTTCACCCGCTAAATCGGTGGTTCCCGTTTTCACCCCTTTCACGCCTTGAACCTGAGAAAACAGCTCATTGGTATTAGAAAGACTAATATTCTGGCCACGAAAAACTAGAGTGACATCTGGCTGCGCCACCAATTCTGCAAGATAAGGATCAGCCAGAACCGCTTTCGCCAAAATTGCTAAATCCCGAGCAGAACTTTGTTGGCCATCTTCATCAAAACCAGCCGGATTGACGAAGTGGCTGCTTGAAAGGCCCAGTTCTTCCGCTTTCTGATTCATTTTCTTCAGAAAATCGGCAAATCCTGCTTGATCGTGCTCTGCCAAAACAAAAGCTGAAGCATTATGCGAACTCACCAAAAGTGCCTCAAGAGCCTGGTCAACCTTCAAGGTTTCACCCGCTCGAAAAGGGAGAGCGGTTGTTGCAGCTAAAGTTGCCGCTTGACTCGAAACTCGCAGTGACTCATCCAAATCGAAGAGTTTTCGAGCCACCAAAGCTGTCATCAATTTACTAGTAGAAGCAGGATAACGACTTTCCTGAGCATTTTTTTCATACAGGACCGTCATCGAATCAAGATCAACTGCATAAGCTGCTGCCGCGCTGAGCACTGGTTCCAAGCTTATCGAACTATTTCCCTTCGCAACGGGTAAATTTTCTAAAGGACGCAATTCAATTTGATAAATTTTTTCCACGGGCTGACTCACAAAAAATTGCAGATACAAAAAGAATGCCACTGACAAACAGAAGAGAACAAAAAGAAACCAGAAAAAAGGGCGCCGCAACATAACCCTTCCATTGTACCCAAACTCTAGCAGCAACTCAATTAGTGGATTGCCGAAATCAGACAAATCTGCGGGTTGACAGATGGAAATGTTTTTTTAGAATAAACAGGTTTTATGTACAAAGTAATGCTCACTCAGCACCAAGTCTTGTCTTTGATTCAAGCCTCCAAGTCGCGGGGTGATTTTGCTTTGTAAAAAAATAAAAAAAGTAAGAGACAAGCC
>CAZWOQ010000043.1:0-6553 GCA_964635585.1 uncultured Pseudomonadales bacterium
TTATACCGTAAAGCGGTGAATCCTGCCAGAGAAATTAATAGACAGAAAGGAAGCATGTCTTCTTCAACAAAAACACTTTTACACGTTGTTTGTGATTATCAGGCTGGTGGCTTGGAGTTCGGTGAGATCATGAGTCAGTTCTATCAGCATCTATCCGAACCAGAAAAAATCCTGATTCATCAAACAAGTGTCCCTTCTCTTGACACTATGGCAATTGGTTTTGTCACCGCCCAATATGCTTTGGCCGATTTTTCTGGTCGGATGCTGATTTATGGTAATGCAGCTCCTCGCCGAAGTTCGAGTAAAGCGAGTAAGAACAATCAAGATAATGGGATTTTTTATGCTCGACTCAACAATGGTGCCGAGATTATTAATGTGAATTCGGAGTTTGCTTTTGGTTTTGTGAAAGATCAAATAGTAGAGTTCCGTAACCTTGATTGTCCGAATGCTGGCTCACAATTCCGTTCTCGTGACTTTTTTCCAAAAGCGGTATCTCGAGTATTGTCTGGTGATAAAACGGTTTTTCTCGAAGAACTCGATCCAGCAGACATCTCCGACATTCCTCATAATTTGGTAGCTTGGACCGATGGATTTGGTAATATCAAGACCACGATGCGGCGAAGCGATCTAGAGAAGATGGGTTTAACCGCAGGCCAAAAGGTTCAAGTTATTCTTAATGGTGTGTCAATGCTCGGAGTGGTAGCGGTTGGTGGTTTTGCGGTGGATCGTGGTGTTTTGGCGATCAATATTGGTTCTTCTGGTTATGAAGATCCTTTTGTGGAATTATTCTTACGGGTTCATAAAATGAGTGAACAGACTGCAGCAGTCCGTTTTGGGTATCCAGCTGGCGGTGAAAGTTTTGAGCTTCGCAAGGTTTAATGGGTGAGGTTGGCTTTTTCAGGAAGGGTTCCGCGAAGTTGAAGATAAATTTCTTGAGTTGTTTTTTCTAACTGCTCTTTGCGTTCCTGAGGAGTCTCTGCAGGAAGCTTGGGAGTTTTATCAAAGTTTTCAATGTATTCTTTAGCTTCTTCTAATGCAGAGCTTATGGCATTTTGGGTTTCTTTATCAATATCAAAGAGATTTGTGTATATTTGTACTAAAGAGTTGTGGGCAAGTTCTCTGATGGCGTGGTAAATACTATACGGGTCATTGTCCACGTCAGAAAGCAGCAAAGGCTCTTGGGAGGGAGCAAAAATTTCTTTAAATTTTGCCCTTTGTTCTGGTTGAACATCATTGATTTGAGTGATGAGCATCATTAAACCAGATTGGAGAACGGCGATCATATTTTTGGAATGTTCGTTAGTGGGAAAGACAAAGCCGATATTGTAAACTCGTCCATCTTTTCTTTGAAGTTGCAGAATTTTTCCAAAACAGCTGCCTTGTTCTAAGGATTCTCGATGTTTAACAAAATATTCTTGTAATTCAGAATCGAGTGGTTGCAGGTTGGGGTTTACTCCATACGGAAGAAGCAATTCTCCAGTTGTAGAAGGAATTTCCACTTCTGATACTCCTGAATCAGGGGTCATTGGCATAAAATACTTTTCCTCTCTGATGTTTGTGAGCAAAAGTTAAATTTTTAACAGTTGTTCCATCAATCGACAAGTATAGCCCCACTCGTTGTCATACCAAGCAATAATTTTTACTAAATTTCCATCAATGACTTGAATAAGACTCAAGTCTACCACTGCCGAGTATTCGCAGCCGATAAAATCACTACTCACGAGTGGTTGGTCCGTAACTGCAACGATTTTTTTATAGTCGCCACGGCTTGCTTCGGTGAAAATATTTTGCAACTTCTCAACCGTTGTTGGTCGCTTTGTAACAAGAGTAATATCAGCCAAAGAAACGGTGAGTGTAGGGACCCGAATGGCTAAACCGTCAAATTTCCCCTTCAAGCTCGGAAGTAGACCCGTGACAGATTTTGCGGCCCCAGTACTGGTCGGGACGATGTTATAGGCAGCCGCACGAGCGCGTCGAAGATCTTTTTTATGCGAATTGTCCTGCAAATTCTGGTCATTCGTGTAGGAATGAATGGTGTTCAGCATTGCTTTTTCGATTCCAACTGTTTCCTTGAGAATTTTGGTGATGGGAGCAATACAGTTGGTTGTACAAGAAGCGTTCGAAAAGATTTGTTTACTGCGATCTGCTTCATTTACTCCAATTACACTGGTCATAAAGCCATCACCTTTTCCTGGGGCGGAAAGTAAAACTTTTTTGGCCCCCGCATGAAGATGCTTTTCCAAATCTTCTGCTTTTGTGAAAACACCAGTCGATTCCAATACAAGGTCAACGTCATATTTTGTCCAAGGGAGCAGCTCTGGATTTTTTTGAGCTGTGAGGAAAATCTTGCGATCAGCAACTTTGATGTAACCAAGTTCTGGTTGTTCGTTGGAAACTTCTTTACGACTTCTCAACTGTTTAAAACTGATTTTTTCTGGAAAAACTCCGTAAGCGGTATCATATTTCAAAAGTTGTACCCAACCCTCCAAGTCCATAGAACCAGAGGTATTAATGACTTTAAGATCCAACCGATCACGATGTTTCTCAAACCAAACACGAAATGCCAAACGACCGATACGTCCGGCGCCGTTAATCGCAAAAGTTTTCATAGGCAGGCTTTCCTCTCTTTTTCTGAATTCAGTTCTCTACACCAACTCAGTACTGACTTGGTTACTAACGTAGGTGCCCACGTCTTCACCAGAGATAGCTTTTAAGAGTTGATCTTTATCAAAGAAATTCATCACCATAATGGGCATGTTGTTTTCTTTACACATAGCAAGAGCACCCGTGTCCATGACTTGAACTCCTTCCATTTCAATAGCATCTTTGAAAGAAATGCTTTTGAAGCGTTTTGCATCATCATATTTCATGGGGTCCTTGTCATAGATACCATCAACTTTGGTGACCTTCATAAGCACATCACAATGGAGTTCCAAAGCATGCAAAGAAGAACCGGAATCAGTTGTTACATAGGGTAAACCAGTCCCAGCAGAGAGAATAACTACTCTTCCCTTTTCCATATGACGGATAGCACGATTGCGAATGAAGGGCTCCGCAACAGCAGGCATCTGTAAGGCAGCTTGGAGCCGGACAGGAACACCGACTTTTTGCAAGCCATCTTGAATAGCTAAGCCATTCATGACTGTTGCCAACATTCCCATATAATCAGCCGTGGCGCGGTCAATACCATTCTGCGCGGCGGAAACTCCGCGAAAAATGTTACCACCACCAATGACGACCGCAACCTGAATACCTCGAGCATAAACTTGTTTAATTTTCTCGGCAACTTCTAAGACGGCTTTTGGATCAATCCCGTATTCACGATCACCAAGAAGTGATTCGCCACCGATTTTCAACATAATTCTCTGGAAACGATTTTCTTGGTGCATAGAGTCCTTTTTCTTTTTTTATTTCCTAAAATGGGAGTTTCTTGCGGAATCGCAGCCAGCGCCACCGCCAAGTTTCTCCCAAAGTATATAACTTATAAATGGGGTCGTCATTGACCAAGTCAAAACTCCCTAAAAATTCTATTAATTCTGCGCCATAGCCTTTTTTGAAACGATGAAAGCCGTACCAAGGGTCTTTTTCATCTGGATTGGGACCGAGTGCGCCCCACATATCGAATCCGCGGCAACCTTGTGCTTTCCCAAAACGAATGACTTCCCACATCATGAGGTTGCTGGCCATAACGTCACGATGGATGGAGCGCGAGGCCCCATAGGGATAGTACAAGACTCCGTTAAAGACAAAGACAATCCAAGTAACGAGAATTTGGTTCTCGTACTCAGCCTTAAAAATATGCATGATTCCGGAATCCTTGAGAGCAGCGTAGAGTTTTCGGAAGTATTCTGCTGAATGGGCATAGAAGCCTTGGCGTTTCGTTGTTTCTTCTTGAATTGCCAAATAATCCTCGAGACCTCTTTCACTGCTGTCTTCATAGACGCGGACGCCGCGTTTTTCGGCTAAACGAATGTTATAGCGGGTTTTACTGGTGACATTGGCTAAAAGGGTTTCTTCATCTGGTTGTAAGTCCAACCAAAAACTATATTGCGTGAATAAGGCTCGGCCTTTTTCGATAGGATATTTTTTCAAAAACTGAATTTGCTGGTTGTCTGCATCACTCTGTTCCAGAGGCCGAAGGCTATTAGGTTCCAGTTTAATAAAAATAGCTTGATATTTTTTTGCTAATTCTTGTAAAGCGGCCATCTGATCTGCGTCTGGGGTGTATCCCTTAGGAAAATAACCGATGTATCTGTTTAAAAATGGAATTTTATGAAAGGTAACCTGAATACTTTTTTGAAGTTGGCCATCTTGGTAGAAACCGAGGCGCTCAACTTTTACTCCAGTGGTTTTACGAAATTCTCCCCATTCCCATGATTGCAGAGGATGAGTTGCCACCTGATTAAATACCTGTTTTTCTGTAGGCAAAATTTCCCGGATTAACATAAGGCTAGAAAATTATTATACGAGAGTCGATGCGCTTTTGCAGCTAGCAGATTTTGGAAGCTTGCGCAAACGCTTTAGCGTTTGCGCAAAAAAGTACTAATATCAATTTCGTCATTAAGCAAAGCATCAATGGCGTCTTCGTCAACGATGAGCCGCGGCTCATTATGAGTTCCTTTGGAAGAGGAAGTTTTCTTTTTTGCAAAAGAGCGATAAGAATTCTGTGGATAGGCTAAGCTTTCTAAATCAAATTCTCGTTTGGTTTGAAGTAATTGGCGGTCAATTTCAGAAAGGAAGCGACTGGGCAAAGCCTGGTTGCTAAAACCATAGGTCATACGCTGACGAGCGTAAGAAAAATAAAGCTTCTCTTTTGCTCGAGTAATGCCGACATAGCAAAGTCGCCGTTCCTCTTCAAGTTCTGCGTCGTCAAACAGACTGCGGTTATGCGGGAGTAAGCCTTCCTCCATGCCAACCATAAAAACGATGGCAAATTCCAAGCCTTTTGCCGAATGCAGGCTCATCAAGGTTACTCGTTTTTCTTCGATTTCTGGTTCTCGTCGGCTTTTTTCTTCTAAAAGATAGCCATCCTGGACCAAGGCAACGTTTTCAAGAAAACTGACAGTTGAGCTACTTTGGGCAGCTACATTGAGTAATTCTTGAATGTTTTCAAGTCTTTGTTGGTCCTCAGGATCTTTGCGATCAAACTTTTGCAAATATTGTGTGACTTCCAAAATTGCTTGGAGACAGAGGGCTGCTTGATTGAGAGTTTCTTGATCAACTTGTTTGCGCCACTGGAAAAAAGCGGCTAAACGAGTTTTGCCATTCTTTTGGGCGCGTTCGAGGGCTGGCTCGTGGAGTGGGTTAAAAGCCAATTGAAGATAGGCGAGCAGATCCTTAATTTCTTTTCGTTCATAGAATTTCGTGCCGCCAACGAGTCGGTATGGGATGCCTCGCTTTAAAAAAGCTTCTTCAAAACTTCGAGATTGGGCATTGGTTCGATAAAGGATGGCGATATCTTGAAGTCGATCCGCGTATTGAGTTTTGATAATTTCGGCAACTTTATATGCTTCCAGTTCTCCATTGCTGGTTTCATAAACTTCCAACTTTTCGTCTGTAACCTGATCGGTCCACAAAGCAAGAACAGGGTGAGATTTATTTTGACTAATTACTTGAGTAGCTGCGTCAAGAATAGTTTGCGTGGAGCGATAATTATGTTCCAATCGGTATTCTTTCATTTCTGGAAAATCTCGAGAAAGTCGTTGCAAATTTCGGTAATCAGCACCACGCCAGGCATAAATACTTTGAGAGAAGTCGCCAACCACAAAGAGGTTGTTTTGGGGAGCAGCGAGTAATTTACTCAGGAAATACTGTACTTTATTGGTATCTTGGTATTCATCAACCAAAACATATTCAAAATTTTTTTGGTATTTTTCACGAACTTTTTTATTTTCTTTCAGAAGCCGATACAAAAGGTTGAGCAAATCATCGAAGTCAACTGCATTTTGTTCTTTGAGAGCAAATTGATAATTTTTATAGATTTTACTGGTGAAATGTTGTAAGCCATCTCGGGCAATTTCCTGGTATTCTTCTGGAGAAATCAGTTCTTGTTTTGCCTGGGAAATTACGCTTTTAACTACAGCAACTTTATACTGCTTTTGGTCAGCACCCAATTTTTTATAAATGGATTTCAACAGACTTATTTGTTCATCGCTGTCGTAGATACTGAAATTTTCATTGAGACCAAAAGCCGCCAGTTGTCCCTCTCGGCCCTCAATCCGCAGAATTTTACTCGCCAAACTGTGAAAAGTTCCTGAGAAAAAAAGTTCTTGTTGGCTGAACTGAAAAACACGGTTTTTCATCTCGTTTGCAGCTTTATTAGTAAAAGTTACCAATAAAATATGGCTACTGGGAATTTTTTTGGAGGCTAAAAGGTAAGCAACTCGAGTGGTGAGAACTCGAGTTTTGCCACTTCCTGCACCTGCCAAGACAATAGCTGGCCCTTCTTGATGCAAAACGGCCGCTCGCTGTTCAGGATTTAAGTCATTGAGTAATTCGGCAATCTCGAGCATAAGCGACCCATTATGCCACAGTCGTGCTAAACTAGGAAGGT
>CAZWOQ010000044.1:0-6521 GCA_964635585.1 uncultured Pseudomonadales bacterium
AACTCGAGACAACAACTGTGTCTGTCTCCCCTAATTCTTTTTGAGACACGCGAGGGCCCCGTCAGGGGCCCTTTTTGTTTGACTTCCCAGAAGTTAGATTTCTCGCTATGATGAAAGTATGTATATTGTATTGGCAATATTTCTTTCTTTTCTGGCGGTGCTTCTTGCGAGCTTTTTTACCGTGGTTATTGAAAGAACGCAGCGCGAAGAAAGTTTTCTGACCGGCCGATCACACTGTGATCACTGTCGAAAGACTATTGCTTGGTATGACAACATTCCTCTTTTCTCTTTTTTGTTGTTAGGTGGTCGTTGTCGTTATTGTCATAAAAAAATTGATAGATGGTTCTTTTTTACGGAATTAGTTGCAGCGATTTATGCGCTACTGTTGAGTTTGTTTTTATGGCAGGTTGATGCCTTAGCAACTTGGCCAATTTGGCAGATGAGCTTGTTCTTTTTGACGGGTTTATTACTTGTTTTTGTGGTCCTTGCAGATATGCGATATTTGCTGATTCCTGATTTTTTTTCTGGGCTATTATTTATATTTGGATTGATTTATCAATATTTTATTTTTTCCACTATTGGTCAAGGCAAGGAAATTCTTTTTGGGAAAAATATACTTTTGGCTCTCGTATTTGCCTTCTTTTTCTTTTTTGCTCTCGCCAAAATTGCTCGGTTTATTTTAAAAAAAGATGCTTTGGGCATGGGTGATATCAAATTAATACTGCCTTTGGCATTATTTCTTTCTTGGCCAAAAATAGTGGTTGCCTTGTTCTTGAGTTTTATTATTGGTGGGATTTTTGCTACACTTTTACTTGTTAGTAAAAAAAAGAAACTTGGTCAAGCAGTACCTTTTGGACCATTTTTAGTAACGGGGGCGATTGTGGCTTTCTTTTACGGTGAACAGTTGTGGCAGTGGTATTGGCAGTTTTTGCTCTAAATATTAAAAAATTATGCGAGTATTCAAAATTTTTCTCATTTCTTTACTTGTATTAGCCGTTGTTTTGGTTGGGGCATTTTTTGTTGGTCGCGAGGTTCTTTTGGGAGTTACTTCAAGTATTTTGAGTGCGGCGAGCAAACAACTTGAGGGAAAAAAATACGCTGGACGCTGCCTTGAGCGCTTTGGTACGGAGCAGGACTCTTTCACGCAGTTACGCTTTCTTGATGAAAAGAATTTTCAATTGGAATTGGTGTGTGAGGATTTTGTGAGTCAACCCATCGTTTTAGAAACTGGAAATTTGGCGCCTTTTGTTAAAAAAACCTCCCTTACTTCTGGATTGATCTTTCAAGAAGATGCCTTGCCAAGTTATGTGGAGTTTTCTGCTTTGGGACGGAACTTTTCAGCCTATGTAGAGGATGAAAAATATCATTTTACGCTGGGCCAGCGGCCAGATTTAGACTATAGTGCTGGCCCAGCCAGTAGTTGTTCTGCTTTTGCTTCAACTTGCTGTGATTTGGCAGCGGAAAGTGGTCAAGGGCAGCAAAGTGCGGGGGCGACGGATTGTCCAAAAAGTTGTTATCAGCGTTGTTTAGCGCGACCGATTTTGCTTTCCTTTAATAGCCGACCGACAATGCAAAAGCAAAAAGTTTCTTTGCGGAGCGGAGAGACTTTGAGTTTGGCTTATGTATTTACTGACAGTGTGGAGTCAGCATTTGTGGGCGAAGAGGAAAAAGCAGCAACACAATCTCTCCAGCAGCAGCTCCAGACGCTTTTGCAAAACACAGAGAGTCATCGACAAGCGGCGCTTTTACCGCTGCAAGTGACTTTAGATTTTGGAGATGGTCAGACGGCGGTAAGTGCGAATTTGCAAGATACATTCGATCATGTGTATACTTGTATGACTGCCACTTGTTACTATGAGGTTCAGATCCAAGCAGTTGATGCTTCTGGTGTGCCATCGACTGAGAATGAGTTGAGTCGGATCACGGTAGAAGTCAGATAAAAGGAATTCTATGAAAACAGTTCAGCGGGCTTTCACTTTGCTCGAAATTTTGGTGGTGATTTCCATTATTGGGATTTTGATTGCTTTGGGCGCGGCTTCATACACAACGGCGCAAAAAACGGGGCGAGATGCGCGGCGAAAAGCGGATATTAAAAGTATTCAAGAGGGCTTTGAGCAGTTTTATGCGAGTAATGCTTCGCAGTATCCCACTTCCGCTTCGGAAGCTTGGAGTGACAATACGATTTTTCCCGCCGGTGAACTGCGTGATCCAAGAAATAGCGACACTTATGTTTACACAGTGAATACTGATGCCAATGGCTATTGTGCTTGTGCTCTTCTAGAAAGTGCAGCTGGGAATGCAGCGGCGCCAGGTTCTGGGGCAACAACTTGTAGTTATGCAAGTGATGGCGATTACTATTGTCTTTCTAATTTGCAATAAGGAGAAAAATGTCGAAAGTTTTTGTTACTTCTTCAAAAAAACAGCGGGCGTTTACCCTGATCGAACTGTTGGTTGTTTCAACGATCATCATTGTGCTTTCGACAATTGGTTTGGTAAGTTATCGCCAGGCTGGTCTTAACAGCCGGAATGCGAAACGTAAAGCTGATCTTGAAATTATGCGTCAAGCGATGATGCTTTATAAGCAAGATACTGGATATTATTTCTCCTCTTCTTCACTGACTTTTTCTGATTTGCTTAACACTTTAGAAACGGGTGAATACCTAAGTGAGGCAGAGAGTTTGGCAGATCCAAGTGAAGATCAGAGCTACGTTGCGACTTGTACACAAGTGAGTGCGGGAAATTGTATCAAAGTAACTTTATCTGCTGAACTAGAAACGGGCAATGGAGAATCTGAAACCTATGAGATTACGGCACTCTAAACAGGCCTTCACTTTTATTGAGTTACTCATTACTGTGGCGATTATGGCGTTGACCATAACTCTGGCAACGGTGAATTATTTCCGTTCTCTCCACAAACAGGAACTGTATCAAGCTGCTAGCCAAGTTGAAGCAATGCTTGTTGACGCTGCGGAGAAAATTAAAAATGGTTATCTTGGTGAGAATGGCACCTATTGTAACCAACTCGACGATGTGCTTGTGACCGCTGTAAGCAATAATGGGCAAGTATTGTGGCGTGAGCAGCTTTCCTGTGGAAATGCCCAACTAATCACAGTGCAGGAGTTTACTCTAGATGAGGCGTATACAATCGATGCCTTACCATTAGCGTTGAGTTACTCTTCAACTGGCTTGAAGATACGTGTCTCAGGAGTGAATCAGGATGCACTGACGTTTACTTTAACTTCGGGAAATACCAACAACAGTGTTGAGTTCGTACTTGATAGGAGTGGAGCCTTGCAAAGGAGTTACCAATGAAAAGACGGCAGCGAGCTTCTACTCTCGTGGAGATTCTTGTTGCTTTGATGGTGATTATGGTCGTTCTGACTTCGATTATGGCTGTGATGAGCATGTCAATTCGTCTTTCGGAAAGCAACGAAAAACGCTTGCTCGCCCTCCAGAAGGCCGAAGAAACGGTCGAATATTTCAAGCGTGAGCGCTTACTCAATCCATGGTCAGTCTTCTTCCCTGCCCTCCCTGAAGGGAGCTATTGTTTCCCTGCTGCTTCGATGCCTGATTCTCTGCAATTAGTTGCCAGTGGTGAGTATTTTGGCACTTGTGGACCTGAGGACACTTTTGAGTCAGCTGGCTATGAATTTCAGCGAGAGGTGCAGATTAGCCATCCGGATTCATCAACACTCTTGTTGACGGTGCAGCTTTCTTGGATGCAGGCAAATGGTGAAAAAACCCTTAGTTTGCAACAAGAATATAAAGAGTATTAAGAAAAAGGCGTATTTGGCCTTGAAAAAGCCCAGCAAAACCAGTAAAATACCCCTTTGTATTTGTCTAATAAATTGAAAACTCTCAGACAGACAGAAAGAAATTATGGGTGCCTTAACCAAAAACAAAGTTACTCGTGTTGAACAGGGCAAGCGTCGTGCTGCTAACAAGGCTTCGGTGAAAAAAGATCCGAAGGTCCAAGCGGTTCCTTTGCACAAGCAAGGCCTTATTTCTTCGATTTTCAAAACTTTGAAAATTGACTAAATTTTTTGTGGGTTCTTGGTTTTGCAATTTGGTGTTGATTTTGCCTATTGAAAAATCCAGAGAACTCTCATACCCTACTTTTGCCTATGCAAGATGCTGAAGATACAAATTCTATTGTTTCTCGTGGTGATTCGCGGCATGAAGAGCGAGTGAAGCTGATGCAGCTTATTTTTGCTCATACTTTTCTTGATGAAGACGATCAATTTGTTATGGTGGATTCCGATGATGAACAATATGCAGATTTTTTAGTCGAGATAAAGAAAGAATTGCCAGAGATTGATAAGATCTTGGCTATTCAGGCCCCTGAGCGACCATTGGCTGAAATTAACAAAGTGGACTTAGCAATCATGCGGTTGATCCTCTTTGAGGCTAAGTACCAAAAAACTCCGCCGAAGGTACTGGTTGACGAAGCAGTAGAAATTGCGAAAGAATACGGTACAGAAAGTTCGCCGAAATTTGTAAACGGCGTATTAGGAAAAATTTTATTTACGGACGGAACTGCCCCTCAAATCGAGGAAAATGACGCTCCAAAGAAGGACGATCATGAATCAAGTTGACCCTGAACTTTTGAATCAACTTCGCCAATTATTGGTGGAAATTACCGGAAATGATCCAGAAGAGGTCCAAATGTCAGCTCATTTGGAAGATGATTTAGGAATGAATCTAGATGAAGATTTACCTCGTTTGGTTGATCGGATTAATGCTGAGTTCGACATCGAACTTGATTCAAAAGTGGTTTTTGAAGAGCTCAATGATGCTGGTGAAACGGTGGCTTCCCTTCTCCAACTGATCCGTGATGAGTTAGAACTAGGATAAAAGGGTATGTTACCAACTTTTCGAAATCAACAATTGCTTATTACAGCGCTTTCTCACCGCAGTTCCCTTAATGAAAAACTGCAATCTGGAACGACGGCAACGGAATCCAACGAGAGATTAGAATTTCTTGGTGATGCGGTATTGGAATTGGCGACGACTTTATTTCTTTATGAACACTGTCCTCAAGAACCAGAGGGAAAACTTACGGTTTACCGGAGTGCTTTGGTGCGAACAGAAAGTTTGGCAGATCTAGCAACAGCTTTGGGTTTGCATGAACGAATGTTTTTGAGTCATGGCGAGGAGCAAGGTGGCGGACGACAGAATCCAAGTTTGCTTGCTGATCTGATGGAAGCAGTGATCGGAGCGATGTATCTTGATAGTGGTTTCGAAACAGTCCAGAAGTTTCTTCATGAGGAACTTTTTGTGAAATTTGAGGAAATTATTCAAAAGAAAAGTTATAAAGATCAAAAGAGTCTGCTTCAGGAAGAAGTCCAAGCCCGACTTCATCCAACGCCTACCTATCGGGTTGTCAAAGAAGAGGGACCTGACCACGATAAACGTTTTACCGTTGAAGTTTTGGTGGGTGATGAAGTTTGGGGTGTCGGGATTGGTCATAGTAAGCAAGCGGCAGAACAAGCCGCCGCCAAAGAAGGCTTGAAAAAACTCTGATTAAGAGGTAAAATCCACATCTATGTTGAAAATTAAACTCGCACGATTTGGCAAAAGACATCAACCACATTATCGAATTGTGGTGAATGAAGCAAGAGATCGCCGTGATGGCAAGTATGTCGCACTCGTTGGACACTACTCTTCTTCTTCAGTTCCCAAAGAATTAGTGATTGATGTTGCCGCTTATGATGCTTGGGTAAAAAAAGGTGCTCAACCAACGGAAACAGTGGCAGCACTTTATAAGCGTTTTACTTCTGGGAATCCATTTCCAGAGAAAAAAGCTCAATTATCTAAGAAGGCAAAAGCGAAATTAGCAGCAGAACAAACTGCGAAAGAAGCGCCCGCTCCAGCAAGTGCTGAGGCTGAGGTGACAGAAGCAGTTGCAGCGCCGGTTGAAGAAACGGTGGCAGCTGAAGCGACTCAAGAATAATAAGCAAACTCTCGAGAGGGATTATGAAAAGTTTGTTGGAATTTATTTTATTGCGGATTGTTGAATATCCTGAGAGCTTGGAGATTGACGAGAGTCAGGACGCTTCCTACCAAATTTTCACTTTACATCTCCATCCAGATGATGTTGGTCGAGTAATTGGCAAAGGCGGTAAAGTTATCAAGGCTTTACGGAAGATTGCCCAAATTCGTGCCATTGTTGATGGAACTCACGTTAAAATTGTTTTGGCGGAGGAATAATCCTCTTTTTCTACGGTGTTGGACTACTCTCAGTTGGGGGATTATTTTCTGAGTTACTTGTGTTTGATTCTGCGGCGGGTGTAGCTGTTTCTTCACCAAGTTGCTCCTGGAGTTCTTGAACGGTGACGTCTTGCAGTCCAAAAAGGTTTCCTCGATTTCCCTTGATAACTTCAGTCTGGCTTTCCAGGTTGTTAGGAATGAGTTGGTTAATTTCATCGAGTATTTGTCGCTGAGAGTCAGCAACTTGTGGCAAAGCGCTACTGATAGTGGTTTTGATGGGTTGCGTGAAATAAAAGCTGCGCAAGATTAAA